>JAFWRB010000112.1 GCA_017508845.1 Neisseriaceae bacterium
AACGAGATTTTTCTCGTGTGCTTTATACTTGGGATTGTTATTAAACGCTTTCAGGCAGCCTGAAACAAAAAGGAATAAACAATGAAAATCGCTATATATCAAATGGATAGCACCGCAGGTGCGTTTGAAGCAAATGCGGATAAAATGATTAACGCCGCCATCAAAGCCCAAGAAGAAGGGGCGGAAATGTTGATTACGCCTGCGTTTTCTTTGACTGGCACAGATTTGCAACAGTTGTTGCATTATAAAAAATTAGATAAGCACATTCGTTTGCAAATTGAAAAATTAAAACAAGTCAAAGGGATAAGCATTATTTTTGGCGTGATTGAACGCGAAAAAGACCACTTTTCGCACCGCATTTGGGGCGTGCAAAATGGTAAAACGCATTTGATTTTGCAAAAAGAATATAATGAAAAATCAGATTGTTATATTGAATTAGTGGGCAAAAATAAGAAAAACCCGTTGATTTATTTCGACAATTCGCCCTTTTCTTTAACGCACTACAAAAAAACGCAGGACAAATTGCAAAAATTAGCCAAAAAACGCCCCGTGTTGTGCGTGCGAGCAGCGGGCGGGCAAGACGCTTGTGTTTTTGACGGCTCAACCTTTGCCCTAAACACTCGTGGTGAAGTGTCGTTTCAGGCAGCCTTTAATCAGGAATGTTTGGAGTATTTGGATTTTGAAGACAATATTTTTTCAGGCAGCCTGAATACACGCCCTGACTGTGAAGAAGAATTGTTATATAACATTGCCGTGCAGGGCTTGAAAAATTATGAAACAAAAAACGGTTTTCAAAAATTGTGTTTGGGGCTATCTGGCGGTTTGGATTCTGCCATTGTGCTGGCTATGGCAGTAGATGCAGTCGGTGCAGAAAATTGTGAAGTGCTGCTTATGCCCAGCATTTATACGGCAGAAATCAGCAATACGGCAGCAGAAAAAATGGCTCGGAATTTGGGCGTGCGTTACGAGAGCGTGCCGATTTGGGATATTTATCAATCGTTCAAAACCGCTCTGCAACAGCGTTTTGACGGCTTGCCTGACGATATTACCGAAGAAAACTTACAGGCTCGTATTCGTGGCACGCTTCTTATGGCTTTGTCGAACAAAACAGGGGCATTGCTTTTATCCACAGGCAATAAGTCGGAAGTGGCAATGGGCTATGCCACGCTTTATGGTGATATGAATGGCGGTTTTGCTCCGATTAAGGATTTATATAAAACGCAGGTGTTTGCCATTTCCCGCTGGTTAAATATTCATAGAAATCAAGAGATTATTCCGCAGGAAATTATCGACAGAAAACCGTCTGCCGAATTGCGTCCCAACCAAACCGACCAAGATACGCTACCTGAATACGCTATTTTGGACGAAATGTTATATAACATTTTAGAAAAAAATGCCACGCCGAAAGATTTAATCAAACACGGTTTTGATGAGAACGAAGTGCGGCAAACATTCCGCCGCTTATATGCCGCCGAATACAAACGCCGACAAGGGGCAATCGGCACAAAATTAAGCAACAGTGCGTTTGGCACAGACTGGACAATTCCCTTAACGCATCAATTTAAGGCTGAATAAAGATAGTTTTTGAATAATGCAAAGCGTTTCAGGCTGCCTGAAATAGATAGGAGAACTTAAAAATGAATATTAAATCCACACTTTTAGCACTGACTTTGTGCATTTCATCAACTGCCTTTGCGGACGGCATTGCTGCGGTCAAAGACTTTAACGAGAATATCAAAAGTTTTGCAGGCGATTTTAGTCAAACCATAAAAAATGCTAAAAAAACAACTACTTCGCAAGGCACATTTGCCGTTTTACGACCTGGTTTTTTCAAATGGACATATCAAAAACCCGATGAGCAGTTGATTGTGGGCGACGGCAACAGTGTGTGGCTATACGACAAAGAGTTAGCCCAAGTTACGCAACGCAAGCAACAAGCCGTTTTGGGTTCATCGACTGCCGCTATTTTGTCGGACAAAGCCGCATTGGACGCAAACTTTACACTGAAAAATGATGGCGAAAAAGACGGCATTTCGTATGTTTTGGCACTACCCAAAACGCCCGATAGCGAATACAAACAAATCCGCTTGGGCTTTAATGCTGATAACACTTTACAAGAAATGCAGTTGCAAGACAGTTTTGGCAACCAAACCCACATTGTATTTAGCAATGTAAAAAACAACCCAAATTTGCCGAAAAAAGACTTTCAATTTACACCGCCTGCTGGGGTTGATGTGGTGAAAGAAGATGAATAAAAATAAACCGCTGTAAATCAGCGGTTTTTTGTTTCAGGCTGCCTAAACCTTTTTTTAAGCACAATCCCAGTTATACAGCACACGCGAAAAATTGCGTTTTTTCAAATCGTCCGCCGTGATAAAGAAATTGCCCACGCCTGCGTCGCCCCACATAATACCGTTTTTGCTATCTATTTGTAATAGCAAGATTTTATATTCTGGGAGATCATCATAACGCGGGTCTTCTTGGCAAAAATGGGGATAGCCGCCGATATGGTGTCCGTAAATACTTTCTTCTAACTTGTTATATGCGTCTTTACCAATGACATCGTATAAATTAATCGCTTCATCATATTCTTCATCAAGCGTGATTTTTAATGCTTGGGCAGTTTGTTTCAATAATTCACCAAAGTCGTGATTATGCAAACCAATACCAGATTTACCCGCTGTAAATGACAAAGCATATTCGCCTTCAACAGGCACACAATAATCAAAATCTTCTGCGTCTTGTGTGGTAAGTGGAATATTTAATGCCAACACCTGTTCTTGGCTGATATTGTCATCAATTTTTTCGTGATACACCACACAATGCCATTTTTGTGATATGAGATTATCATAATCCACTTCACCACTTGTTGAAATAAAAAATTGCAGCAGCCCTGTCGTGGGAAAATCAGGCAAGGGCGGCAATTCACTGCAATTTATTTGTGCCAATAAGACTAATTTATCGCCATTTTCATCAACAGGATACGGCGTTTCAGGCAGCCAATACGGCACACCGCCAAATTTGCTGGCAGTTAAAGGCAGATTTTTGGCTTTTTTCGCCTTAATTTTAATCAATGGTATGCTGGTGTCTTTTTTCAGTTGCGTTAAAACTTTTTTGACTTTTTTTCCTTCGGGGGTTAAGGTTATCTTTTCTTTTGCTTGTTTTGTTTTTTCTTGTTCTTCCCATAATTTTGCCATCTCTTCCCATATATTTCCCTCATAAGCAAAACAACTTAATGCTCGAATAGATTGTGGAATATGCTCTAAATCTAAACTTTTACAAGCAAGAATATTCAAACTCTTTAAGTTTTTTAAGTGAGCAATGCTTTCAGGAATAGAAGACAGTTTATCACAATAACTAATCTCTAATTTTTGCAAATTATCTAATTGCCCAATGCTTTCAGGGATAGAAGATAATTTTTCACAATAACGAATATACAATTCTTGCAAATTATTTAATTGCCCAATGCTTTCGGGAATAGAAGATAATTTTTCACAATCACCAATATATAACCCTTGTAAATTATTTAATTGCCCAATACTTTTAGGAATAGAAGATAATTTTTCAAAATCACCAATATACAATTCTTGCAAATTATCTAATTGCCAAATAATTTCTGGCAACTTGATGATAGGCAAACCGCGTATTGCCAAACCTTTTAAGCCAGTCAATTTTCCCATATTTTCAGGCAGTGCAACTAATTTATCACAGAATGCAATTTCTAATTTTTCTAATTGAGTTAATTGCCCAATACTTTCTGGCAGTGAGATTAAATCACAGGCATTAATTTCTAATTCTTTTAATTTTGTTAATTGCCCAATTTGTTCAGGTAAAGTCTTGAATGGACAGTTACAAAAAGACAAATATTCTAAATTACTGACATATCGAAAACTATTAGGTAATTTGGGTATGTAATCATCATCTTCATCTTTTACATAAATAGATAACTTTTTAATTTGCAATAAATAATCTTTTATTGCAGACGGTTCGTTTAACACGGCAAAATCAGACCTATTCATATTGATACCAAGATCATGATTGATACCGACCCTATAATGAGCCAAAAAAGTTTTCCATTCTGCAATTTCTTCGGCGGTTAATTCAAAATCTTGTTGCGTATTCATTTGTTTTTTCCTTTATGAAAAATTGAAAAATAAGCCTTTCAGGCTGCCTGAAAACTAACCTTAACTATTTTGAATGGCTTGAATTTTGTTTTGCAAATCAGGCAATGCAGTTTGCAAAGTTTCCCACACTACTTCCAAATCAATATCAAAATAGCCGTGCAATGCGATTTCGCATGCCACGCATGCTTCGCCACTCAATTTCAGAGTGTTGTGCGACAAAATCAGGATATTCGTTCATCAACTTGGTTGCCACTTCGCCGATAATCAACACATTCATAATGCACGCCTGTTGTGTGCAAGTGTCGTCCAAAAAGTCGATAAAAGCCAAGCCGTCAATATAACTTAATGCAAGGTGTATGGCTTGTGCCATATGGTTGATATAGTCTTCGCAACGATTAATCGTCATAATGCTTGTGCTTCCTGTAAAACTTGTTCTCTAAATTTAAGCGGTAAATCTTTGGGGGTTTTGACATCAACCCGAATACCCAAATGCGTTTCTAATGCGTCTTGCAAACCGCCTAAATCAAACAGCGTGGTTTCAGGCAGCGTATCCACTAATAAGTCTAAATCGCTGTTTTCATTATCGGTTTGATGAATAACCGAACCAAAAACACGCGGATTTTTAATGCGAAATTTGCTCGCAATATCGCGAATTTCTTTGCGTTGCGAATGAAAAATTTGCGATGGCTTCATTTTTAATGACACCTTTTATAAAAGTTTCAGGCAGCCTGAAAACCCTTATTATATAAAAAATCACGCAGAACAATCTTTTTCTTCGATTGTTCCACGTGAAACATTTTAACCAACAAAAATTATTTCAATGCGGCGGTGAGTTCAGGGGCGGCTTCAAATAAGTCGGCGACTAAACCGTAATCGGCAACATTGAAAATCGGTGCTTCTGGGTCTTTGTTAATGGCGACAATCACCTTGCTGTCTTGCATACCTGCCAAGTGTTGAATGGCACCCGAAATGCCTACGGCAATATACAACTCTGGGGCAACCACTTTGCCTGTTTGTCCAACTTGGTAGTCGTTTGGTGCGTATTCGGAATCGACTGCGGCACGAGACGCACCCACTGCCGCACCCAAAGCGTCTGCCAAAGGCACAATAATGTTGTTGAAGTTGTCCTTACTGCCTACGCCACGACCGCCTGATACCACAATGCGTGCTTGCGTCAATTCTGGACGGTCAGATTTGTGAATTTCACGACCAACAAAACGAGAAATACCTGCGGCAGCAGTTGGGGCAACGCTTTCAACCGCAGCAGAACCGCCTGTGGCAGCAGCAGGGTCAAACGCTGTGGTGCGAACGCTGAATACTAATTTGCCACTTGCTTTCACCGTTTCAAACGCATTGCCTGCGTAAATCGGGTGCGTAAAGGTTTGTGCGTCAATCACTTCCGATACATCGGAAATCATCGCACAGTCTAACATTGCGGCAATGCGTGGCAATAAGTTTTTGCCAAATGACGAAGACGCAACCGCCACAGCAGCGTAGTTGCCTGCCACAGATACAACCAAAGGAGCAAGTTCTTCGGCTAATGCACCTGCATAATGTGCGGCTTCACAGGTTAAAACTTTACCCACACCTGCAATATTTTTGGCAGCGTCTGCGGCGGCGGCAACGGAGTCGCCTGCAACCAAAATATCAACCGAACCCACTTTTTGTGCGGCGGCAACGGTATTCAAAACGGACGGAACGAGTTGTCCGTGTTTAATTCAGCAATTACTAAAACGCTCATTTCAAACCCTCCGTTTAAATGACTTTTGCTTCGTTTTTCAGTTTATCAACCAAAGCGGCAACGGTTTCCACTTTAATGCCCGCTTGACGCACTTTGGGTTCAGCGTATTTCACCGCTTGCAATTTAGGCGAAACATCAACGCCCAAATCGGCAACCGCCATTTTTTCTAACGGTTTTTTCTTCGCCTGCATAATATTCGGCAATTTCACAAAACGCGGCTCATTCAAACGCAAATCGGCAGTAATCACCGCAGGCAATTTCAGGGCAACGGTTTCCAAACCGCCGTCAATTTCGCGAGTAACTTCCACTTCATCGCCGCCCAAATTAACTTTACTTGCAAAAGTGCCTTGACCTGCACCCATTAGGGCAGCCAACATTTGCCCTGTTTGGTTGGCGTCATTGTCGATTGCCTGTTTGCCCAAGAAAACCAGTTGCGGCTGTTCTTTATCTACTAATGCTTTTAACACTTTGGCAACGGCTAACGGTTCTAAATCTTCGGGTGCATCAACCAAGATTGCTCTATCGCCGCCCATAGCCAAAGCGGTACGCAAAGTTTCTTCGCATTTGGCAACGCCGATTGATACCACAACCACTT
>JAFWRB010000113.1 GCA_017508845.1 Neisseriaceae bacterium
ACAAAATGTTTTCGACAACAACTTCCCCTCGAAATCTTTTGGAGTGTTTCTAAAAATCAAACCAGCATGTTGTGGGTTTATGTCTTCACAAGCAAGGGTAGGAGCATTGTGAATCAAGGCGTTATCAGGATTTTGTCCTGCATTTGCATACAACATTGTCCAATTCAGTCAGCCTGAAAAAACCGCCTATAAATTGTCAATGAGATTTTTTAGAAATCTCTTTTTATAGAAATCTGTCGATTATAGCCTATTTTTGCCGTCTGTCGATGATTTTTTTGCATTGCGGAATTTCAGATACGCTCTTTCAGGCAGCCTGAAAACAAAAAACGCCTATCGTTAAGATAAGCGTTTTTTATTATTAAAGACCACTGCAAAACGCATTTTATAGTCAAATAAATTCAAAACAACAACGAGTGACAAGCCAACGCATTATTGTTTTGAAAGTTATTCGACTATACAAGGCTTTCAAGTCGCCTAAAACACTTACCACAAACGAAATGATAATAGAATTTTTAAGAAACTATTTATTATTAAAACTGCCCGATTATATCCTACTCTGAAATTATATAATATTCCGAAATGATTAAAACAAATTTCAGGCTACCTGAAAGATAAAAATCCGTTCTTATATGCCCTGGAAGATTACTATACCGTGATAAATCGCAAACTACTAATGACAGTACATTGTACTCAGTTGCATTATGGTAAGTAGCCTATTTATCCCATTGAAAATAATGATTGAGTAGAAACCTAACATTAACACTTAACAATGATAATGTGCTGACGAGTGGGCGTGTCCGTGTGCTAGTTCTTCGTTTGTGGCAGAACGCAGAGCAACCACTTCGGCAACAAAACGGATTTTCATACCCGCAAAAGGATGATTGCCGTCTAATATGGCTTTACCGTCCGCAATATCGGTTACGCGGTATAAACCGATTTCGCCTGTTTCGTCTTCGCCTTCAAAAATCAAACCGATTTTAGGTGTTTCAGGCAGATTTTTAATGTCTTCCACACGAATTAAATCGGAGTCGATTTCGCCAAAAGCATCTTCCACAGACAGGTGCATATCAACCGTGTCGCCGATATTTTTGCCGTGCAAGGCTTCTTCAACCACAGGAAAAATGCCGTCATAACCGCCGTGCAAATACACCATCGGCTCATCAACGGTTTGGTCAATTAAATTGTTTTTTTCATCATACATTTTGTAAGATAATGAAACTACGGTATTTTTTTCGATTGCCATTTTAATGTCCCTTAACTTAAATTTAGATGGTCGCTTAAATTCACAATAAGACAAGGCGGCACACCGCAGACAGTATAATACTAATACGGCAAGGCGTGCCAACGCCGTATTATGCGAATTTAAGCGACATACTGCCAGCCGTATTTTACCGCAACTAACGGAATAATACACAACACAGCAGCAACATAATCATCTAACATTGTGCCTAAACCGCCTTGAATATTTTTGTCGAAATAACTAACAGGATAAGGTTTGAGTGCGTCAAAAAAACGGAACAAAGCGAAAGCGGCTATCCAGTAAAACACATTAAACGGCACAAAGCCTAAAATCAACAGCATAGCACCGATTTCGTCAAACACCACGCCGCGGTAGTCGTGTCTGTGCAATTTTTTCTCACACGCGTTGCACACCCACACGCCCACAGGAAACAGCAAAACGCCAAACACAATCAAACACCATTCAGGGAAGTGAAAAATCCACATTAACAAAGCGGCAAGCAACACGCCCACCACTGTACCTGCCGTGCCTGGTGCTTTGGGCGACAAGCCAGAGCCAAAACCAAAGCCCACAAAGCATATTGGATTTTCAGCAAGCCATTCAAAATTGGGGGTTACAGGGGTGAAATCGTCATCATTTTCAAACATTGTTTTTACTCCTATTAGTCGTTAAAATTCAAAAGAATAAAAGGCGGCAAGCCGCAGACAGTATAACTAATACGGCAAGGCGAGCCAACGCATTATTGTTTTGAAGTTTAACGACTAATGATTATGAAAAATGGTCAAAACCTAATTTATCTAATTTAATTTCCTGACCATTTTCCGTATCCAAAACACGACATAAAACACTGTTTTCCCTATCCAAAATTGTACCGATTTTTGTTAATGGAATACAACATTCTTGCGAAATTTTTTGTATTTGTTGCGTTTGTTGTTTATCGGCAGTAAAAATCAATTCATAATCGTCCCCGCCTGATAAAATCCATTGCGGATAATCGGAAAATGATTTTAATTCTGGTATTGACGGAATTTTATCTAAATAAATCACCGCATTTTTTTGCGATTTTTCTAAAATATGACCTAAATCTTGTAATAATCCATCTGAACAATCCAAAGCACTATTAGCAATATTTAATAATGCTTGTCCTAATTGAATTTGCGGCACGGGACGCAATAATTTATTGGTGCATTGTGATAATATATTTTCAGGCAGCCTAATTATATCTTGTATATTATTTTTCAGGCTGCCTGAAAGATTGCGTTTTTCTTGTTCTAATAACAAAGCAACAGCCGCCAAGCCTAAATAACCCGACACCCAAATATCGTCCCCCACCCTTGCCCCATTGCGTTTTAAGGCTAAACCTTTGGGTGTTTGTCCAATAATGGTAACATTAAAAACAAAATCCCCTTTAACCGTATCGCCGCCAATCAATTTTATTTGATAATCATTGAGTACTTTGTGTAAAGACGCAAAAAATAAATCCAACCATTTTTTATCTAATTTGGGCATTGCGGCGGATAATAAAATATATTTTGGTTTTGCCCCCATAGCCGCCATATCGGAAATATTTACCGCCAAAATTTTATAGGCTAAATCATCAGGGGCAATATCGCTAAAAAAATGCCGCCCAGCAATTAACATATCGGTAGAAATATGATAATCAAAATCGGCAGAAAATCGCACAATCGCCGCGTCATCACCAATACCGTGTAATAATTCACAGTCGGTATTGTTTGATGATAAATAGTGGCGAATAAAGTCAAATTCGTTCATTATTCATTATCTTTCAGGCTGCCTGAATTTTCTTCTTGATTTTCTTCAATTAACTGCCCAATTTCTTCCAAAGGCGGTAAATCTTTTAAGTTTTTCAGTCGCAAATCAATTAAAAACTGCTCGGTTGTTGCCCATAAATTAGGCTTACCAGCCACTTCTTTTTGCCCGACTATCTCAATCCAACCACGCTCTTGCAAAACTTGCATAATTTGCGAAGACACCGCTACACCACGCACCGCTTCAATATCGCCCCGAGTTACAGGCTGACGATAAGCAATAATCGCCAAAGTTTCCATTACCGCACGCGAATATTTGGGGTATTTTTCCGCATACAAATGCGGAATGTTAGCAGCCACACCGCTATCAACCGAAAACCGCCAGCCGTCTAACGATTCTTCCAACTTCAAAGCACGATTTCGCCAACGGGCTTTTAAAATTACCAAAGCATCACTTAATGCGTCAGACGAAATTTTAGGCTCAAACAACTGCCGCAAATCATAACGAGAAAGTGGCTTATCAGCGGTTAATAACGCCGCTTCAATAATACAATCGGCAGGAAGTGTGGATTCGCTCATTTTGACTTGTCTAAAAAATATTGAACGCTCAATTATACGATTTTTGCCCTATTTTGACATTCTTAGGCTGCCTGAAAAACGGTTTGTCATGGCGTACTATGATAACAATTACAGTGCAGCAAACCAAAGTATTTATCAATACCATCAGGCATATGATTACAACGATTATTCAATCGGCCGCGTGGT
>JAFWRB010000114.1 GCA_017508845.1 Neisseriaceae bacterium
ATTTGTATTGACGATATGGAAGTGCCGAAAAACAAACAAACCTTGCTTAACGAAGCCCAAAAAGAAGTTAAGGAAATCGAAGAGCAGTACCGTCACGGCTTGGTAACCAACGGCGAACGCTATAACAAAGTGGTCGATATTTGGGGACGCACGGGCGATAAAATTGCCAAAGCGATGATGGATAACTTATCTGTGCAGAAAGTCGAAGATAAAGATGGCAACACAGTCGATCAAGAATCGTTTAACTCCATTTATATGATGGCGGATTCTGGTGCTCGGGGTTCTGCGGCACAGATTAAACAGTTGTCTGGTATGCGTGGTTTGATGGCAAAACCAGACGGCTCCATTATCGAAACGCCAATTACTTCTAACTTCCGTGAAGGCTTAACCGTGTTGCAATACTTTATTGCCACACACGGTGCGCGTAAAGGTTTGGCGGATACGGCGTTAAAAACCGCGAATTCTGGTTACTTAACTCGCCGTTTGGTCGATGTAACCCAAGATTTGGTTGTGGTTGAAGACGACTGCGGCACCAAAGACGGCTTTGTGATGAAAGCAGTGGTACAAGGTGGTGATATTATCGAAGCCTTACGCGACCGCATTTTGGGTCGAGTGGCAGCCAATGATATTGTCGATCCTGTATCTGGTGCTACTTTGGTTGAAGCAGGCACGCTCTTAACCGAGCAACATGTTGATTTGATTGATAATTCAGGTATTGACGAAGTTAAAGTTCGCACGCCGATTACCTGTCAAACACGACATGGCTTGTGTGCCAAATGTTACGGACGCGACTTGGCTCGTGGTAAATTAGTCAATACAGGCGAAGCCGTAGGCGTGATTGCCGCACAATCTATCGGTGAGCCAGGTACCCAATTAACCATGCGTACTTTCCACATCGGCGGTGCAGCGTCTCGTTCTGCCGCAGCCAGCCAAGTAGAAGTTAAAAGCAATGGCGTGGTGCGTTTCTCCACACAAATGCGTTATGTTGCCAACAACAAAGGCGGCTTGATTGTCATCGGTCGTTCCAGCGAAATCGTTATTCACGATGAAGTTGGCAGGGAGCGAGAACGCCACAAAGTGCCTTACGGTGCCAACTTATTAGTGCAAGACGGCGAACAAGTCAAAGCAGGACAAACTTTGGCAACTTGGGATCCACACACTCGCCCAATGATTACCGAACACGCAGGTCAAATCCGCTTTGAAAATATGGAAGAGGGCGTTACCGTTGCCAAACAAACCGATGATGTAACAGGTTTATCCACCTTGGTGGTGATTGACGGCAAACACCGTGGCGGACAATCCAAATTGTTGCGTCCAACCGTGAAGTTGGTTGATGAAAACGGCAAAGACTTATGCCACCCCAATTCCGAAACCCCCATTTCGATGACATTCCCAGTCGGTGCGGTGATTACCGTGCGAGAAGGTCAAGAAGTAGGCAAGGGCGATGTGTTGGCTCGTATTCCGCAAGCTTCCACCAAAACACGCGATATTACAGGTGGTTTGCCACGCGTGGCAGAACTCTTTGAAGCTCGTGTGCCCAAAGATGTCGGCTTGTTGGCTGAAATCACAGGTACGGTTTCCTTTGGTAAAGAAACCAAAGGCAAACAACGCTTGGTGATTACAGACGCAGACGGCAACACCCACGAAACCTTAATTCCCAAAGAAAAACAAGTTTTGGTGCATGACGGTCAAGTGGTCAATCGTGGCGAAATGGTGGTTGATGGTGCCATCGACCCACACGACATTTTGCGTTTGAAAGGCATTGAAGAGTTGGCTCGTTACATTGTGCAAGAAGTGCAAGAAGTGTATCGTTTGCAAGGTGTGAAAATTTCGGATAAGCACATTGAAGTGATTATTCGCCAAATGCTCCGCCGAGTAAATATTGCAGACGCAGGCGATTCCGACTTCATCACAGGCGAACAAGTGGAACGCGCCGATGTGATGGCAGCCAATGAAGCGTTAGAAAAAGACGGCAAACAGCCAGTTCGTTATGAAAATGTGTTATTAGGCATTACCAAAGCCTCTCTTTCCACAGATTCATTTATTTCGGCAGCGTCTTTCCAAGAAACCACTCGTGTGCTAACCGAAGCCGCCATTATGGGCAAAAAAGACGATTTGCGTGGCTTAAAAGAAAATGTCATTGTAGGTCGCCTAATCCCTGCTGGCACAGGCTTAATTCACCACAGAGTGCGTCAGCAAAACGAAGGCTCATATCAAGCGTCAGACAACTAATGCTTGAAACAAAAAATGCACAGGAAACTGTGCATTTTTTTTGGGAGAAAAGTTTTCAGGCTGCCTGAAAATTATTGTTCGGTATAAGAACCGATATAAACGCCATCGCAGGGGCAAGCGTCTAATAGAATTTCATCGCTATAATCAACCACAGGTTTATAGTAAAAGTTGTAAGGACGATTAAACAGTAATTGATTATTTTCTGGCAAATTTTTTATTAGATGAAACATTTCTTTATCGGTACAAGAAAATAATGCTGTGTGATTACATTCGCCCCACAACCAAGTTAAAAACATAAATTCTAAATCATTAGATAATGATTTAATGGCTTGAATAAAATCTTTTTTCCACATTAACCCAGCATCGTGATAACTTGCATTTTCGGAATTTTGTCCTGCATTTTCAAAATCTTCAATATAATATTTTATTACTTTTTCCACTGGTGTGTTTAATGGTGTAATTAAAAACGCTATGTTTCCAAAAGTACTTATTGCCGCATACCATAATAAGATAAGTGCTTGGTCATCTAATTGCTTGATTTCCAGTATATCAATCGTTAATCGTCTTGGAAATTTAATATATTCGCTATTGATAATACCGATTTTTTGTTTTAATCTATTGATTTCTTGGTGTAATTTTTTCCATTCTTGGCGTTCTTTTTCGCTTGTGTTTTTATCATCAATTTCAACTTCGATACAACACATATAATAATCAAGTGTTTCATTAACTTCTTCTGCATCTATATTTGTATCATATTCTTTATCATCTATTATTGCAGTATTGCTCAAACAAAAAATTTTACATTTTTGATATTTTTGCACAATCGCTTTTAATATCGCAAACGAATGTCTAACGCTATCCACATCAATCAATAAAGCATAATTTTTCATTGCATTGCTCCTATTTATGCCATTCTTTTAATAAACGGTTATAATGATAATAATTGATATTTGTTGTGTTATCTATTAAATAATCAATTATTTGAAATGTGGCTAATACTTCTTTTATGCTGCCGATTTTATATAAATATTCTTGGGGAAAAAGCGAAATAAAATCCTTTTTCTGATAAAATGCTAATGCTTCGGGTGATAATGTGATTATGTTAATAATGGCTTCATAAGTATTTCCTGCTTTCATTCTTAAACTATCTGATTTTATATCAATAAATCGTATAGATAAATAATTGTCATCAGGCAATTTAATCAATGGTTGATTGTGTTCAATCAATGTCGGTATATCATAATCACCATAAATTTTACCACAAGGTGTTAATTCACCAAATAAATAATAAAACATTGCTATTTTCCTTTTTTCAGGCAGCCTGAAAATAATCGTTATCTATCACAAACAAAACAGATATTAGATACGAAGAGCAGACAAGAATAGTGTAATAATCCAAATAAGGAAAATAATAACACCAAATATTATTTGTATTGTTAGCAAACAGCCATCATTATGATTTTTACTTTTTTGCGGAAAGAAGAAAATAGTTATTGAAGAAAAAACAAGTAAAAGAAAAGCAATTTTTATGTGTATAAATAAAAATACGCCTGATAAAAATAAAAGAAACATTGATATTACAATAAACAAACCATTTTTGTTCTGTTCTTGTTTTTCTAATAAAACATTTTCAGGCAGCGTTTCATTTGCATTTGCTTGTTCTTTGTTATTTGGTTGATTGTGTTCTTCCATAATATTTCCTTTTTTCAGGCTGCCTGAAAATCTTTTTTTATTTAAAACCCTCGTCCGCCGCCGCCGTGGCGGTTGCCGCTGCTGCCTATGTGGGTGTGCGATCCGCTGCCGTGTCCGCCAAATGAATTGGGCGTGGGAATGATGCGTACTCGCGTTTGGCTGTCAATCATTTCATCGTAGGTGTGATTAACTTGGCTGATGGTGTTGTTTTTCCAAACGGCGGGAATAGGGCGTTCGGGCAGGCGATAGTGGCGGCGGGTGCGGAAAAATGCGAGCAAGCCTGATAATAATCCTGCCAAGCCGCCGCCCGCTATGTCGGTGCTGCTCAAAGGGCTTGCGGTAAGTTCTTTGTCTAATTGTATGACATAGTTTTTCACCGCTCGGTTGTAGTTATTGTTGCCGTGCATATCATCGGCAAATTTATCTAATAACTGATTGACTTTGCGGTCGTTGATGTGTTTTATTGTGGTGTCGCCTGATGTGGATAAATACACTCGCCGCCCAAGTCCTGTTGCGTCTTCGGTTACAATCAGCAATAGCGTGCCCTCGATATTTTGTCCTGCGGTGTAGTGGGTGAGTTGGTCGAATAAATCATCTGCCACAACGCTTTCAGGCTGCCTGATAACGCGTTCGGTAACAATATAAGAATGACTGCGTGTTTTGGCATTGAGTTGGCTTAAACTGGCTTCAATCTTATTTTTTGTTTCTAAATCAAGAACTTGTGCGTTATCGATTACCCATTCTTGGGCATAAATCAGGCAGCCTGAAAACAGAATTACGCCCAAAAACATTGCCTTTTTGATGATTTTTACCATAAGAAAAATCCTCCCAAAAGTGCCAAAATCAGCACAATCAAGCCAATAATGG
>JAFWRB010000115.1 GCA_017508845.1 Neisseriaceae bacterium
GACAACTTCCACTTCATCAGCATTGATATTGATTTTGCTGGCAAAAGTGCCTTGTGCCGCACCCATTAAGGCGGCAAGCATTTGCCCTGTTTGGTTTGCGTCGTTATCAATCGCCTGTTTGCCCAAGAAAACCAGTTGCGGCTGTTCTTTATCTGCGATGGCTTTCAGCACTTTTGCCACTGCCAAAGGTTCTAAATTTTCGTCTGCATCGACCAAGATTGCTCTATCGCCGCCCATAGCCAAAGCGGTACGCAAAGTTTCTTCGCATTTGGCAACGCCGATTGATACCACAACCACTTCACTGATTTTACCTGCTTCTTTTTGACGCACCGCTTCTTCCACGGCGATTTCATCAAAGGGATTCATCGACATTTTGACATTGTTCAAATCAACGCCAGAACCGTCTGTTTTGACACGCGCTTTAATGTTGTAATCCAAAACGCGTTTGACTGCGACTAATGCTTTCATTTACAGCCCCTATTGGATTTGGTTGAAAAGCCTTATTTTACCTGAAAACCGCTTAAATAAACACCCTTTCAGGCAGCCTGAAAGGGTGTAGGTGTTTTGCTATGCACAAAAGGGGGATTTTTTGGGGTTTCAGGCAGGCTACAACAAATTCATATTACACCTATTCGCTGCAACGATAGCCTAACCTGTTAGTAAGCGAGAGCGTCAATATCGGTAACGACTGCTTCTTGGTTTTCATATTTTGTCTTATAAGAAACCCACCAACCTTTTTCATCTTTGTTGATACGAAAATGAACCATGCAAAAATCTTCGTCTTTTTGATATTCTTCAAAAACCCCTTTTTCTGCATTGCAATATTCGCCCCATTCGCTCCCTTTATTACAAGTGGCTTGAAAATCTTTGACAATGGCTTCTTTTAACTTCTGCACAACCACTTCGTCATCGCATTTGGGCAGGTTTTTGGCTGAATTTTTTTTACCCCCACAACCTGCAAGAGCCACGCACACAAGCATAAAACACACAATGCTTTTTTTCATCGCACTATATCCTTTTTCGTTGATTAGTCGAAAATATAGTCAAATCATTTTTAAATTTGACCATAGTAGTCGGTTTATGAGTACAGGTTTGTCAAAACCTGTACTCAATCATATATGATTGAGCAATTTTATCATTTAATTTCAGGCAGCCTGAAAGCCTTAAAAATTTCTTACTTCTCCTTATCCATAAACAACTGCTGATAAATCTTGGCAATTTCATCTTTATGTTCGCTTATGGCACCAAAGAGTGCCTGAAACGCTTCCAGCCTTTGTTGTTCTTCGCTTTTTTTCTTTTCGGCTTGGGCGGTTTGGGGTGAAAAATTTTCGCTGTTTTTTGCCCCTGCCGCTTGTAAAAGTTGCACAATTTCCGTGTGTTGCTCCGTCATTGCCAAGTCAAGGGCGGTTCTGCCGCGTTTGTTTTTGGCGTGAATATCAGCCCCATTTGCTAACAAAATTTTCACGCTTTCAGTTACCCCTTCTTCTGCTGCCCAAAGTAAGGCGGTATCTTGACGGTAGTCTGTTATGCCGCGGCAGACATAGTTAATATCTGCCCCAGCGTCAATCAAAAGTAGCAAACATTCTGGGTGACGAACTGCCGCAAGCATTACCGTACTCCACAAACTTGTATCCGTGCAACGATGAACATCTGCACCATTATCTATCAAAAGTTGCACTATGGCATGCATATTCTTGCTGTCTTCAGACAAAGCCGCGATTAAGGGCGTTTCTCTGCCCAAATTCACATCTGCTCCGTAATCTAATAGCAAACGAACAGCGTCAATATCGCCATTTTCTGCCGCTTTATACAAAGCGGTTTCGTGAAGATTATCCATTGCATTGACATTTGCCCCTGCGTCAAGCAATAGTTTCAGCATATCTATATTGATTTTTTCGCCGTATGTTTGACACACCATATATAAAACAGGTTGTGCATTGATTGATTTCAGCTTGCCTATTTTATCGCCTAAATTCACATCTGCCCCTGCGTCAAGCAATAATTGAACAATTTCAATATGATTGTTGAAAACTGCGTCTTTAATGGCGGTATCACAGCCCCCAAAACCGCCAAGCCGATTAACTTCTGCTCCATTATCCAGCAAAAATTGCACCAAATCTTTATGCCCATTGCCTGATGCAATCGTCAAAATAGGGGTTTTCCAGTGGTCGGTGCTGTTTGCATTTGCCAAACCCAGTTCAAAAAGAAGACGCACACTGGCGATATGTCCGTGTTTTGTTGCCAAAGACAGCGCATTTTTTCCGCCATTATCTATAATCGAAACATCTGCCCCTTTTTTAATCAACAATTTGATGACATCGGTATGACCGTATTTGGCGGCAAGCATTAAGGGCGTGGGCATGATGGTGTAACGATCATCATCTCGAAGTTCATATTCGCTTCGATGGTTTATATCAATCGAAGCCTTGTCTAACAACAATCGCACCGTATCCGCATTGCCCGAACGCACCGCCAAAAGAAAAGCATTCATGGCACTGTTTTTGAGCGTAGTGTAAGGATTTGCCTTATTGTCCAACAAACAACGCACGCTTTCCGTTTGTCCGTGCAAAGCGGCAAGCATTAACGCCGTCCATTTATCAAACGAAGTCGCATTTACACTCACACCGTCATCAAGCAAGCGTTGTACGGTTGAAGTATCACCTCGTTTTGCAGCAGAAAAAAGAAGTTTTTCGCTTTTGGTCATAATAAAATATTCCTAATAATACGGCTCTCAGGCAGCCTGAACCCCAAGCCACGCCTGAAAAACTTCTTCTGTGCTTGGTGTCGTGCTGATATTGCCGATATTTTGGGCGGTTTGGCTTTCGATTACGCCTGTTTTGGCAGGGTCTGTGGCGGTGTATATGCCGATTGTGGGGCGGTTAAATGCGTTTGCCAAATGCAATAAGCCCGTATCCACGCCGATAATGGAGTGTGCATTCGCCAACACTGCGGCGGCTTGAAGTAGCGACATTTTGTCGCACAGCGACACAAACGGCAAGCCGTGTGCAATGCGTTCTGCTCGGGCTTGTTCTGTGTCATTGCCAAACGGCAATAAAATCGGCAAGCCGTCTTTTTGGTGCATTAACATAAACAGCGTCCGCCAGTTTTCTTCTGCCCACAATTTTTTATCCGCACTGGTTGCGGTTAAAGCAATGTGATAGCGTGGTGTTTCGCTTGAAATCGGCAGAAAATCACTTTCAGGCAGCCTTGCACCAAACACAACCTTATTTTCATCAAACGCATAACCAAACACTTGTGAAAACAATTTGCGGTTTCGCCACACCGCATTGCGGTGCCGTTCGACAAAGTATTTTTGGCGATAAAAATGACTGGCAAATGGTTCGCGTGCAGAATGTTTATCCAGACCATAAATCGGTGTATTGGCAAATTTGGCAAACGCCGCACTTTTGATTAAACCTTGCGAATCCAAAACAAAATCAAAGCGTTGCGATGATAAAGATTTTTTCAGGCAGCCTATGGCGGAAATTGTTTCACGTGAAACAATTTTTTTCCGCCACGCCCGCCATTGCAAGGTGTGAATGTGCTTCACAAACGGGTGCAGGCGAGCAATATCCGCAAACGACTCTTCGCACAGCCAATGCAGTTCAATATCAGGTCGAGCAAGAGATAAATCTTCAATCGCAGGCAAAGTATGCACCAAATCGCCCATACTCGACATTCGCACTAAAAGGATTTTCATAAGCGTGAAATGGGTTAAAACGAGCGTTTATTTTACCGCTAATCGAAAGGGTTAAGATGAAAAAAATGGCATATTCTACTGACACTATTTTGTATGACATAAACAATGGCTCGCAGCAATAATATTTTTGTGTATCTTAACGATACCACGCAAACCCACCCCCACAAATGTGCGAGAAAAGTCAAAGGACAAATATAGCGACTGGATTAAGTCAATGTGGGCATGCGACAACCCTCTAACCACTTGTCCGTAAAAGGTTTCAGGCTGCCTGAATAAAAAGTAGCACTTTTTTGCTAATGGTGTATAGAAAAACTTCAAAAACAACTATACTTCCGTACATTCAAAATACTTCTGCAACACCAATACCGCCGTAATCAACTCCTGTTTGCGGTTGAAAAACTGGCTTATCCACTGATTGGCGTTGTTGATTATTTTTTCCGCCGCCTGCGGGTGTGCGATGTAGAATGCTAATTTTTCATCTAAATTGGCATAATCGTCTTCAATATGCACAAAATGCACATCGGGTTGCAACAAGCCTTCCATTAACCAAGTTTCAAATTTGGGTGTGGTCATCACACACAGCGAGCGACTTGCCATAATCCATTTCGTATTGGTTGCCACATCGTTGCCTTCCATACTCAACACAAACTTATGTCGCAACTGCTCGCGAATGCTCATAAACTTGCCAAAATACGGTTGATTGGCTGATTTTTTATGCACGCACTTCACATCGCACAAAGGATGTGCGTAAAATTGCTGCAAAAACGCCACACGATGTGGCTGATGAGCCGCACCCCGCCACACCATTAAATCTTTTTTATCCGCATAGGCAAAAGGGTCGGCAACAGTATAAAAATGCCGCACACTGTCCAATTTTAACAACACCGAATTTTGATTATTGTCCGCAATCGGACGACTTTTTACAATGGACGGCTGTTCGGGAATGTGCGTTACATCGCCAAAAATATAAGCAAACGGCGTTTTTTCAGGAAAATACCGCAACCATTCGGCAAGGTCGTAAAAGTATGCCGAAGCGTGATTATTTTTAAACGCTCCCACATAACCCAAATCGCCCGCAATACGCTGCGAGCCGCTCAATTGATTGTAATACGCCACTTTGCGGAGAATGGCTTGCTGTTCGTTTTCAGGCAGCCTACGATATTCAGCCAATACATCTGCCACATTGCGTTTAATCACCGAAAACGGCAATAAACTTAAATAGGCACGCGATGAATAATATGTGAATTTGTGCAAGCGTTGTTGCAATTTACCAATATAGTTCAACATATTCAATAAACAGGTAATGGAAAAATGCTTGTATGGTCGATTTCAAAGCAAACGCATTGGCAACGGTATAGACAATACGCGAAAGGATTTTGCTATCAACCAACTGTATTGTAACATTTTTTAGGTTTCAGGCAGCCTGAAAGGGGTAAAATAAGGCTTTTATAGTCTGCTGGAAAAAGAAAATTCTGTTATCATTTTCGCATTATTATTTGTTATTTTTATCACACTCACTATATTTGCTTATTTTTTACTCAAAAAACTCACCTACAAACGATGAACCAATCTTACACATTCGCTCCTATCGGCATTATTCGCACGCCGTATCCGCAGAAATTTGGCATAGCACGGCAGAGCGGACTTGTGCCTGCGGCTTGGGGGGTCATTCATCTTGACCCAAAATTTAGCACAAACGCTATTCGTGGCTTGGACGGATTTGATTATTTGTGGGTGCAATTTATTTTTCATCAAACCATTGACGAGGGGTTTAGCGAGTTAGTGCGACCGCCACGATTAGGCGGAAAAATCAAGCAGGGCGTGTTTGCCACGCGTTCGCCGCACCGACCGAACGCCATCGGCTTATCTTTGGTTAAAATCGAAAAAATTGAGTATGATAAACAAATTAAAATTCATATTTCGGGCGTGGATTTTTTAGACGAAACCCCAGTTTTAGACATAAAGCCCTATCTGCCGCATATTGAAAGCAAGCCATTAGCAAAGGGCGGCTTTACCGAAAACCGCCGCAGTGTGTTGCAAGTTCAATGGGCAAAAGATTTCAGGCTGCCTGAACACACTAAAACGCTGATTGAACAAACCATAGCCCAAGACCCCCGCCCCGCTCATCAACATATGCTACAAAAGGAATTTGTATTTGATATAGCAGGTTACACCGTGCGTTTTGTGTGCGAAGATGACATTGCTACAATCACCAGCGTTCAGGCTGCCTGAAACAATCAATCAGCAATGTTCCATACGCCGACAATTTCTCTTATATCCATACACGGCGTAGGGGCTTGGTATTGGGTTTTGCTCTCTTTTACAATCGCTTGGGCTTTTTCCATTGCAACGCTTTCTACTTTAAACGAAAAACCGTCCTTTTTGTAAGTTTGACCGACCTTAATATTCGCACAATCGTTCATCAATTTTGTTGCTCGCATGAGTTCATCTGGCGTATAAAAATGATTAAAATCAGGCAATTCAAAAAAGCGAATAACCGTTTTGCCTTGTTTATTGATAAAAAATTCTCTGCCGTGTTTTGAAACGCGTGCCAAACCGTTATTAAAAGGTTCTGCTTTACTAAATTGTGGTGCAATCACCATATTTCCTGTTTTATCAATATAACCAAAACCTGTGCCTTCTTTAATTATATTGCTCAAACCTATTCTAATAGTTGAATTATCGGGCAAAACAGCAGATAAACCCTCGCTAAATCCCTCAACATCAATATATTGAGCAGGAATAACTTCTTTGCCATTTATGTCTTCAAATCCCCATAAATCGTGTTCGTGCCGTCCCCTATATTTTCTAAAACTTTTTAACGGCATATCCGCAGAGATTTCAATTTGATGATTAAGAGGCAACTCTTTTCCTGTTTTATCAATATATTTTGTATGTTCCACCCTTGCTCGACCATATTCAAAATTATCTGCAAAACGATATTGTGGCACAATAACTTCTTTACCTGTTTTATCAATATAACCCCACAAATCATCTCGACTAACACGAAGCAGACCATCACTAAAATTATTATCAGACAACATATCATATTGTGTGGGGGCAACAATATTTCCTTTGGTGTCCATTAAGCCATATTTGCCATTTCCGTGATTTCTAATTTTCACTAATCCATTTTTAAAATGTTCCGTAGCACTAATACCTTGCGGCATAAGAAAGGCAATTTGTCCTGTTTTATCCATAAATCCGCTTTCGCTGTCCGACTTAAAGGAAATTAAGCCGTCACGAAAAACATATCCATATTCGTATTTATCCGAAAAAGGAATCACCATTTTGCCTGTTTTATCAATAAAACCCACTTGTCTGCCTTGTTCAACCCTTGCCAAACCATCGCTAAAATCTTTCACTTCATCATATTGCGGAGCAATAACTTCGCGTCCCTCTATATCAATAAAGCCACATTTTTGGTTTCGACAAAAAGAAAACATACCGTCTTGAAAAGTTTTACCAACATACCAAACATTACTGCTGTCTTTCTGAATTAAAACGGTATCCGAATTAAGCACTTCACGAATGCGTTGTTCGTTTGCCGCATTCTGACCACACGCCGATAAACCACAAATACCAATTAAAACAAATAATTTCAATGAGTTGCTTGATTTTGAAATTTTCATACTATATTCCTTATATTTGACTAAAAAGTTTCAGGCTGCCTGAAACCAGTTCAACCCCCTGCCACAGGACGCACAATTTCCACTTTATCATCGTCTTTGAGCATTGTATTTTCATAAGCCGATTTAGGCACAAAAGCGGTATTCACCGCCACAGCAAAAGGCGTTTCAGGCTTAATTTGAGCGATTAAATCCGCCACAGTTTGTACAGACAAATCGTGCGGTTCGTTGTTGATGAGAATATTCATAGTATTATTACCAAATAAAAAATATTCTTACAATCAAATATAGTTGATTGATGGTAAAGTTTATCAGCATTGGTTCTTCTGGTCACATTATAGTCGTTTTTCAGAGCAAAAGTAGACAAGACAATGAGCCGCAGACAGTATAAATAATACGGCAAGACGAAATAACGATGTATGATTTTGCTATGAAACGACTAGTTTATACAATCCTTTCAGAACTCCTGATATTGTTTTGAATTGACTTGACTACATTATAGTTAATTGAGAGAAAAAAACGCACATTCAAAAAGAATGTGCGAGTATTAAATCAAAAAACAGGGAAACTCTGCGTTGCTGTTTGAATAAAATTCGGAGACACAGCAACAGCAACAGACAGGGCGTATTATGAAAAAGTTTTATTAAATGATACTTAATGATTGATTTTTTTTCGTCCGACAACGGTTAATGCCAACAAAATCACGCCGCACAACACGATAAGGGGCAGTGAGCCGCCCATTTTCATATACGGCGTTTGTCCTGTGTAGCCTTCGATTTCGCCGATGAGAATATCGTGTGTGTCGCGTGGCAAGTGTGCCATCACCACGCCTTGCGGATTGATAATGGCTGTTATACCATTATTTGTGGCACGCACCATATATCTGCCGTTTTCCAAACTTCTCGCCTGCGAGTGTTGTAACTGCTGCTCCATAGCATTAGAACGCCCAAACCAGCCCATATTGCTGACATTCGCCATTAAACTTGCCTGTTTCGCCGATTGCACTAATTCATCGCCAAAACTGTCTTCATAGCAAATATTAAACGCTACTTTCTGCTGTGCTAACAACAAAGGTTGCTGATTTTTTCCGCCACGCGAAAAATCGCTTAACGGCATATTCATCATATTGTATAGCCCTGCGGTTAGAGCGGGCAGCGGACGAAATTCGCCAAACGGCACCAAGTGATTTTTGGCGTAATAGGGAATATTTTCAGGCAGGCTTGCATTGTATTGCGACAAATTGATGACAGCGTTTTCATAACCCAAACCGTCAGGTGTTTCCTGCACAATACCTGTGGCAAGATGAGCGTGATTGTCGCGTGCAGTATCCGCAAAGCGTTGCAGTGTTTCAGGCGGCAGCATTTGTCGCAGAAGTGGAATGGCACTTTCGGGCAGAATAATAATATCCGCATTGTCGATTTTGGCAACATCTAAATAATATTGTTCCATATCTATCCACATTTGTTGCGGGTCAAATTTCATCGACTGTTCGATATTGCCCTGCACCAATGCGACTGTATTTTTGGTGCCGTCAGGTTCTGTCCAAGAAATGTGTGTGAGGAGGCTGCCTGAAAACAAAATAGCGGCAATCAATATAATATATCTTTTTGATTTTTCTATATAAAATAATGCCAACCACGCCGATATAAAAAAAGTGGCAAGCGACACCAATAAAATGCCGCCAATAGGCGTAAAACCTGCCAAAGGCGAAAAATCTGCAATTTGCGAATAACCTGTTAAATCCCACGCAAAGCCAGAGAATAACAGCGTACGCAAATATTCAATAATCGTCCAAACAAAGGGCAAAGCCACACCCCACTTGATTTTTTCAGGCAGCCTGAACTTTTTGATAAGCCAAAAAACAAGTGCAGGATACACTGCCAAAGCGGCAGGCAATAAAAGCGTCATCGGCAGAGCCAGCCACTGCGTTAAACCTGCTACGCTATGCAAAGAAATATTCACCCAATAATTCTGCGTTAAAGCCGCCGCAAAACCCCACAAAAAGGCGGCTTTTACCGCTTTTTGCGGCATTTTAACCGCAATTAACAGCAATAAAGCCAAAGATAAGGGCATTAACCAAAACCAATAAAACGGTGCAAACGAAAGCGTAGAAACCGCCCCAGAAATCAAGGCGATTAACCAGTAAAAGCGTTTTAGGCTGCCTGAATGATTCATTTTTTAGAAAATATTTGATTAAAAGAAAGTAATCATATCAAATAATGACGGTGAATATATTTTTCAGGCTGCCTGAAAAAAACGGCAGACCCAAAAATCTGCCGTTTTAATCAAGCCAATTAACCAAACAAATCCATTCTGATGCGGTTATCGGCTTTCAGTTTATTCACCGTTTCCACTGCCAAGTCGCGGCTGACTTTGCCGTGTGCTTTGATAATTTCTACCAAAGCGTCTGTAACGCCTGTGCCAACTGTGTTTGCTTTGCCGCAAACATAGATTAAGGCGTTATTGTTCATCACCCAATCAAACACCTCATGACCGTTTCGGAACACTTCGTCCTGCACATAATAGCCTTTGTGTTCTTCGGTGAAAGCCACATTGATATGAGTTAAAACGCCGTCTGACAAGGCTTTTTCCCATTGATTTTGGTAATGGTATCCGCCATTGCGATTGCTATTTCCAAAGAACAGCCACGCAGGACGGGGGCGTTTTTGCAAATCTGCCAAAAAGCCTATCATCGGAGCAATGCCCACACCTGATGAAATCATAATCACAGGTTTGTCGTTGTTTTCAATATGAAAATCGGTATAATGCAACACGGCGTTAATTTCATCGCTCACTTTTAAGTCATTGATTAAATACGAAGAACATTTGCCTAACTGTTTTTCGCCTTTATCGTTGGTAAAAACATTCATACCAACCGTGAGCCGCAATAAACCGCTATTTTCCGATGACGAGCCAACCGAATAACTGCGTGGTGTTTGGCTATTAGGCGGGGTAATCATCAGCAAATCACCGCCTTGATAGGTTGTATTTTCAGGCAGCCTGAACAATAATTCCCACGCTTCGCGTTTTGTGGTTTCAGGGTTATCCAAACGGGTTTTTTGAATTAACGCCGCACGCACAGCCACATCGTCTTTGGGGGCGTTTGTATCCGCTGTATCAACCGTTACGCCAAAATGCTGGCAAATATCGATAAACCATTCTTGCCAAGCGGTGTCAGGTGTGCCGTCTGCACATTTTATCGGCATAATTTCATTCGCACCGCAAGATTTCAGCGTTGCGTCTAATTTTTTACCGCCGCCGCAGAAGTTTTTAAATCCTGAATTACCCAAAGCAAAAAACGCATATTTCAGGCTGCCTAACTTCGCTTGACGCAAATTTTCTTCTAATGCTTTGCCGTTGTCAGGCAATTCACCGTCCCCTGCGGTAGAACACAAGAATAACGCCATTTGTTGCGATTTCAATGTTTCAGGCGTAACCGATAACATCGGCACGGCTTGGGTATTCACCCCTTTTTCGTTTAATTTTTGGGCGGTTTTAAAGGCTAATTTTTCCGCATTGCCTGTTTGTGATGCGTATAAAACCAAAATATTGCCTGTGGATACTTGTGCATTTTTGGCAGCAGCATTTTTAACAGTGCGTTTAATATAAGTAAAAACACCTGATAATAAAAGGAAAAATAAAACGCCGCCAATCGCCAAATTTGCAGGTTTAGACGATTTGCCCGCCCATTCGCCCAAGTGCAACATGCGTACATAATTCGGTTTCATCGGCGGATTTTCTTTCAAAGAGCCGTCTTTTTGCACAGAAAACTGTTTCAGGCTGCCTGAAACGCTCATGGTAATCACCGTTCCAAACTTGGCTTGTGCCACCGACACCACATTTGCCAAATCGCCTTGTTCATTGATATTATTCAGAATTTGTACCACAGGCAAAGCGTCAGGTTTGCCACCGCTTGGTTTGCCTTGTTGCCCTTGTGGGCGTTCCATTTTCGGCATAGCACCAAAATACCAGTGGTGCGACATCATCACAGCGGTTACAGGCAACATCAGCCAAATTGGCAATAACAGCACACCTATTGCATTATGCCAAGAAATCAAAGACTTACTAAATTTGGGTTTCACCATAAAAAACAAGCCAATTAAAATTAAACCTGCCATTGCCCACGCAGCAATTTCCATCATTAACTTGCCTGTTTTGCCGAATAAAAGTTGTTTATGTAAGCCTTTGGTAGTATTATAAATTTTAGAATCCATACCGCCATTTTTGACAAAAGACGCATTATCAATAGAATAAGCGGCTAACTGCGAATCTTTGCCACCTTGAACCCACACCAGTTGCGGATTTTGAGCGTCTTGAAACACAGATGACACTGCCACACCGTTTTGCTGCAAGGTTTCCACCGTTTGCATAATTTGCTCTGCATGGCTACCCCAAGCATTTTGCGAGTAATCAGGACTTTTCATATCGCCGATAGCCAAAATCAGCCCTGTTATTAAAATCAAAGCAAAAATAGGGGCAAGAATCAGCCCCACATAACGGTGAATTTGCCAAAATAAATTTTTCATATCATCAACTTTCGGACTAAAAAATAAATGAGAATATAGCCGTTCAACTTCAAAGCAATAACAGGCGGCGAGACGCAGACAGTATAATCGAATACGGCAAGGCTCGACAGAAGCATTAGTGTTTTGAAGTTTAACGACTATAATCGTATAAGAAGTGTCTTAATAAAAAATTAAGCAAATTATATAGTACAGTCAAGCCAGTTCAAAAGTGATAAAAACATGGTCTTTCTAATATGGTCGATTTAGAGCAAAAGTAGCCAACGAAGGATAATTTTGTTATAAATCGACTATATAACGCGGTGTCAATGCCCACATCTTGCCCGATAAAACTGTTGCAACAATACAACACTTGCATTTTTTCAACAAAATACAATCAACTTATTGTTTTTATTTAATTTTTATCTATTTTTAGTGTTTGATAAAAACAATCGCCCACAGGCAAAAACACACTTTTTTCGTTGTCAGATATTGACAGAAAGCGTTCATCTTTTTATAGTGTCAATCAGGATTAACCGTTATCGTACTGAAATGAAACCCATTTCGCCCTGACGGTTGATGGACTGTAAAACTGTAACCCGAATGACTCGGGTTAAGTAATGCGTAATTTTACGATGAGGGAATAACAATGACCAAACAGCTTAAACTGACTGCATTAGTTGTTGCATTAATCGCTTCTACTGGTGCGATGGCACACGAAAAAAATGGTTATACCATTAGTCAGGAATCTCGCGAAGTTGTTCGCAATAATTATGGCGAATGCTGGAAAAACAGTTTCTTCGATAAAGAAACACACGGCTTGGTAGAATGCGGCGACAAAGAAGAAGCACAACCTGCTCCTGAACCCGTTATCCGTGAAGAAGAAAAAGTTATCCGTTTGCAAGCAAACTTCTTATTCGGTTTTGACAAATCGACCTTGCGTCCAGAAGCCAAACAAACCTTGAACCAAGTAGCACAAGAAGTGGCTTCTTCTGATGTTCAATCTATCCGTATTGAAGGTCATACCGACTTTATGGGTTCTGAACAATACAACCAAAAATTGTCTGAAAAACGCGCTCAAACTGTGGCTGATTACTTGGTTGCACAAGGCGTTGATCAAGGCAAAGTGGCTGCCGTAGTAGGTTTGGGTGAAACCCAACAACAAATGCAAGCACAATGCGAAAACGAAGTTAAAGGCATTAAAAACAAAGCCAAACGCCGTTCTGCTTTGATTGCTTGTATCGAACCTGACCGCCGCGTTGATGTTCGCTTGAACAAACGCGTAGTTGAACGCTACGAAGAGGTACAATAAACACAGTAATTTTATTTGTGATATCCCATTAAAGATTCCAGTGTTTTAGCACTGGAATTTTTTTGTGTTTTTTCAGGTAGCCTGAAAAGTACCAGTCATTGTTTTGTAAATTATTTTGACTATACTCACAATATCGGGTAAAAAGACTATTTTTAATTTCAACCATTGGGTAATTAAATGGACGATATTCAACCGTTAAGTAAAACCAAAATCAAAAAGCAAATGAATGACTTACAAGATTTAGGTTTGCGACTAACCCATTTTTCAAGCGACACTTTACACAACGCGGGGCTTTCTGAAACCATTATTCAGGCAGCGGCTGATTATCGCAAAATCACTTCCAATGCCGCTTTGAAACGCCAAGCCCAGTATATCGGCAGGTTAATGCGAGAAGCCACAGACGATGAAGTGGCTGCTATACGCAACTATTTGGCAATGATTGACGGCGACAATGCCGCTCATAATGCCCAAATGAAACGCTTGGAAGCGTGGCGAGAACGCTTGCTCGCAGACAATAACGCCCTAACGGAATACTTAAACAGCCACGCCAACGCCGACAGCGGCGAATTACGCACACTTATTCGCAACGCACGCCGTGAAGCCGAACAAGCCAAACCGCCCAAATCGGCACGAGCGTTGTTTAAATTATTGCGAGAATATGAAGAAGAATAACTTTTCAGGCTGCCTGAAAACTTTTACCATAAGGAAAAAACAATGAAATTCACTTATTTTTTACTGATTTTGGCATTGGGCATAACCGCCTGCGAACGCCGCACAGGACAAGACCCTGCTTTGTATCCAAATGAGAACATTCGCGACCGTCAAACCGCATTCAAAAATATTGGCGGCGATATGACATTATTGAGCAATGCTATTAACACACGCGGGGCGATTGATATAAATAAAATCAAACAACTTGCCAACGAGTTATCACAACACGCTGCTAAACCGTTTGATTTTTTTAATGAAGAAGATAAAGGCGGTAAATCTCGCCCCGAAGTGTGGTTGCAACGCCCTGTGTTTGAAATGGAACGCGATAAATTTATCGCCTCCGTAGAACGCTTTAATGCCGCCGCAGGGACAGGCGAAATCGAACAAATCCGAGCCACATTCTCCTCCATTAGCGATAGTTGTAAATCTTGCCATAATCATTTTAAAATTAAATAACTAAATTAGTGTCATCTAATTTGATTATTATCAAAAAAATTAAAAATGTGGTATAATGTTCGGTTTGTTGCTTGAACGATGTGTTCGGGCAGCCCGAAAAATAATTTTATGAAATAAAGGAATAAAACCATGAATAAAACACTGTTAGCAGTTTTAACCGCTTTGGCTTTAACCGCTTGCGGACAACAACAAGCCGCTGCTCCTGCTGAACAACCTGCTCCTGCCGCTGAACAAGCCGCACCAGTAGAACAACCTGCTGCTGAAACCGCTGCTCCTGCTGCGGAACAACCTGCCGCAGAAATCGACCATGTGAAAGCACGCCAAGACGCTTTCAAACAAGTGGGCGAAGCAATGAAAACCATTGGCGATGTAGTTAAAGGCGATGTAGCGTATGACGCAGAACAATTTAAAGCCGTTGTGGCTCAAATGCAAACCGCAGGTGCGGAAGCATTCCAACACTTTGGCGAAGGCACACAAGGCGGTAACGCTAAACCTGAATTGTGGGCAAATATGGCTGATTTTGAAGCAGGTCGCGACAAAATGGCTGCCGCAGTAACCGCTTTGAACGAAGCCGCTCAAACAGGCGATTTGAACGCTATTAAACCCAAAATGGGCGATTTAGGCGGTTCTTGTAAAGCCTGCCACGACGCATTCAAAGAAAAAACAAACTAATTTTTAGTTTGAAAAAATTTCAGGCATCCTGAAAAAAGGTTGCCTGAATTTTTTGTGTTGAAAAAATGTTGAAAAATCATTTTATTACAAGGTATGTGTTTTTATCCATTACAAACATATTGCGATATTGTTTGACTGTATTTCATCTTGCTGTGCGATTGATGTGTTGCAAAACAAACTTATCTTATTCAAAAGTGAAAACCTTTTATCCTATTGATATAAAGCGTATAATAGGTAGGTTTTGCAGTATTATTTAGTAGTAGAAAATGTCTTTAACGATTGTTGGGTTAAATCATCAAACGGCTCCTGTTGCTGTTCGGGAGCGGTTGGCGGTTTCGGCGGGCGATTTGCCTGCGGCTTTGTTGTCGCTGTTTCACGCAGACGGTATCGATGAAGCCTTGATTTTATCCACTTGTAATCGCACGGAAATTTATGCCGTGGGCGAGCCTGAACACATTATTGCGTGGCTGGCACAGTTTCATCATTTGCCTGTGGCTGATTTTCGTGAGTATCTTTATATTTATCAAGAAAATCAATGTGTTCGACACGCTTTTCGGGTGTCTTGCGGTTTGGATTCGATGGTGTTGGGCGAGCCGCAAATTTTAGGGCAGTTAAAAGACGCTATTCGTGCCGCACAAGATTGTGGTACGCTCAATTCAACGCTCAATATGTTGTTTCAACGCACGCTGTCGGTTGCCAAAGAAATTCGCACCAAAACCGATGTCGGCGGTCAGTCGGTGTCTATGGCGGCAGCCAGTGTCAAATTAGCCGAGCAAATTTTCCCTAAAATTGCCGATTTAAATGTGCTGTTTATCGGTGCAGGTGAAATGATTGAACTCATCGCCACGCACTTTGCGGCTAAACGCCCTAAACTGACTACGATTGCAAATCGCACCGTAGCAAATGCTGTGGCTTTGGCAGAAAAATTAGATTGCCGTGCGAATGCGGTTGAATTAGACAGGCTGCCTGAAATTATGTCGCAATACGATGTGGTGATTGCTTCAACTGCCAGTCCTTTGCCGATTGTGGGTAAAGGTGTGGTTGAAGCGGCTTTGAAAAAACGCCGTTATACGCCGATGTTTTTGTTGGATATGGCAGTGCCACGCGATATTGAGCCGCAAGTGGCTGAATTATCAGACGCTTTTCTTTATACGGTTGATGATATGACGGATATTGTCAATATGGGTAAAGAAGCACGCCAAAAAGCCGCTAAAAATGCAGAAGTTTTAATCGAGCAAAGTGTTGCGGCGTTTTCTGAGTGGCAAAAATCGCGTCAAACCGTGCCGTTAATCCGCCGTTTGCGTGATGACGCAGAACGAGCAAGGCAGTTTGTTTTGGCCAATGCGATGCGACAATTAGCCAAAGGCGTGCCGCCAGAAGAAGTGTTAGAGCGGTTATCGGTGCAACTGACAAATAAATTGTTGCACGCACCGACCAAAGCATTAAGCCCAAATGAAGATGAAAATCTAACAGACGCAGTAACGAAGATTTTTCATTTGGAAGATGATGAATAAGTTTCAGGCTGCCTGAAAGGATTTTTAAAAATGAATAACACCGTTGATTTTTGGACAAACAAATTTTCTTGCACGCAAGTGGTGTTGGCGTTAGCGTTGGGCGTTCCTGTTCAGCGGTTAGGTTACTGGAAAAAGCGGGAACAAGGCATTCCGCCTGAATTTGTGGCTCGATTAGAAGAAATGGCAAAATCGCCTGAAACGGCTAAAATACTGGAACTTTTTCAAAGCGTGCGACCGACACGCGGTTCTCGTGGTGCCGACAAAAAAAGACGCAAAAAAGGTTCGGGCATTTTTGTGCGTACGCCTGAAAACACCACGCTACGCGGCGTAGGCAAACGCGGCAAGGGTAAAAAAACATTAGCCAAAATTTTGGCAGGAGAAGTGGAAATATAACCATTTTATAAGTAGCAACAAAAAAGCAATCACGGCAAACTTGCCGTGATTTTATCAGTCAGGTGAATAAAACGATGAAACAATCATTATTAGACAAACTCATTCACTTACAAGAGCGATTAGAAGAAATCAATCTTCTGTTAGCAGATGAAAATGCGGCAGCGGATATGGACAAATATCGTGCTCTAACACGCGAACACGCCGAGATTTCGCCGATTGTGGCAGTTTTTTCGCAATACAATCAGGCACAAGCCGATTTGGCGGCGGCAGAAGAAATGCTCACTGACCCTGAAATGAAAGCGTTTGCCGAAGAAGAAATTGACACCGCAAAAAATAAATTAAATCAATTAGAAAGCGAATTGCAAATTCTCTTATTGCCCAAAGACGCAGACGATAATAAAAATGTGTTTTTGGAAGTCAGAGCAGGCACAGGCGGCGATGAAGCGGCTTTGTTTGCGGGCGATTTGTTGCGAATGTATTTGCGTTATGCCGAACGCTGCGGCTGGAAAAGCGAAATTGTGTCGGCAAACGAATCAGATTTAGGCGGCTATAAAGAAGTGATTGTGCGGATTGCGGGCGACAATATTTATGGCAGGCTGAAATTTGAATCAGGCGGACACCGTGTGCAACGCGTGCCGACAACCGAAAGTCAGGGGCGGATTCACACTTCTGCTTGCACGGTTGCGATTATGCCCGAAGCCGATGAACTCGCCGAAATTGAACTTAATCCCAACGATTTACGCATTGATACTTTTCGTGCGTCAGGAGCGGGCGGGCAACACATTAACAAAACCGATTCTGCTGTGCGTATTACGCATTTACCTACGGGTATGGTTGTGGAATGTCAAGACGGCAGAAGCCAGCACGCAAACAAAGCCCAAGCGATGAAAGTGTTAGCGGCTCGTTTAAATGACAAGCAAAAACGCGAAGCACACGCAAAAGAATCCGCCGAACGCAAAAGCCTAATCGGCAGTGGCGATAGAAGTGAGCGAATTCGCACTTATAATTATCCGCAAGGGCGTGTATCTGACCATCGCATTAACTTAACGCTGTATAAAATCGACAGCATTATGGACGGCGATTTGGACGAAATCATAGACGCATTAGCAACCGAACACCAAGCAGAATTGCTGGCACAGTTTGGGGAATAAATCGGCTTGGAAAAAGGTTTCAGGCTGCCTGAAAAAGAAAATAATTATGGAAAAAGAAGACAATCCCATTCCACAAGAGCAGCAAGAATATCAAGAAACACATGAAAATATAACAATTGTTATTTTCTTATTATCTTTATTTTTGTTTTGTTTTTCTTTGATGACATTTTTGCATCACGGACACAGCATTTTTTTTGCTGTAATAACCATTCTTGCTTATTTGGGTTTGATTATTCCCCTGCCAAACAAATACAATAAAGATGATTATTCCATGCGGTTGCTTAAAAGATTAGTGATTGTTGGGGGAATTACTTTTGGAATTTTGTTGAGTTATGCCATATGGTTTGTTTTTAAATTCATTAAAGAATTTACTTGGTATGTAAAATAAATTCTTTCAGGCTGCCTGAAAATATTTTCTGATCATCGTTTCAATTTAAAAGGACTATCAGCATGAAACACCCAGCCATTTTATTGACGCTCACTCAATTAAGGCAAGCGTATGCGAATTTGCTTGCGATTGCCCAGCATTATCAGGGTTGTAAAATTTTTGTTAGTTGTTATCAAGATAATGATATTAAAGAAGATTTTACTGAAACATTAGAAGACTTACTGTATGAAGAAGATGATGATATTTCGATAGATGATGATACTTCGATTGAACACAATATTTTAACGCAAACGGAAATCAAGCATTTTCGCAGTGCAGGCTTGGTGAATGGTGCAGAAAATCAGCAAACGCCTGACGGTCAAAATGTTGCTATTTTACCGATTGATTGCTTGGACGAAAAAGCACACGCCACACTTTATTTTATGGCTAATTTACTCCACTACAATGATTTTTCTTGCATTATTGCCCCCAAAGATACCGCAAATAACAAGGTTTTTGCCTTTATCGACCGTGATAATCACTTGAAAGACATTATTCATCAACAGCCAAATAAAAATATTGCTGCCTATGTTGAAAATATGAGCCACTTGGCAGATAGTTTAGAATTTATCTGGATTAACGATGTTGGCGGTTACGAATGTTCTGGCAGTCCTGCGGCTTTGTTTGCTTGTCTTGACAAGAAAATGTTTTTTAATATCAGAATGTTACCTTGCAATACACAACATGTGTTGTATGACGATAAAATTTTTCGCTATACCCAAGATTACGGTTGCGGCATTTGCTCGTGTTTTGATACCGAACCACGCACAGGCATTTATATTGATGAAAATTTATACATAAAAGCATGGAAAAAATTTAACTCTTGGCAACCTGAAAGCAAAACCGAAAAACAAGCCAGCCATTCTTTCGAGAAATTTTTAAAATACGCACTGCGTCGTGGCTTGGACAATATCTAATAATATGCTTTGTCTTGTGCTTTCAGGCAGCCTGAAAAAAACTACTGTCATTACGAGCAAAAACAAAGTTTTTGCGTAGTAATCTCCGCACGCAAGAAGAACGGCATTGCAACAAACATTTCAGGCAGCCTGAAAGTTTAATCTACCTAATCGATAA
>JAFWRB010000116.1 GCA_017508845.1 Neisseriaceae bacterium
CTTGACAATTGCTGTTGTAAATCGGCAAGTTGTTGTTCTAATTTATCTATTTCATCAGGCAGTGCGTCTAATTCGCGTTGTTCGTTAAACGATAATTTTGCTAACACGCGTTTGGGGCGGTTGTCGCTCGCGACAGCGGTTTTTTCAGGCTGCCTGAATGTTTTTTGTGTGGCTAATTCCCGTGTTTGTGCCGACTTGTAATCTTCATAACCGCCAATGTATTCTTTTAACTCACCATTGCCCAAAAATACCACAGATGAAGTGATGACATTATCCAAAAATCGCCTGTCGTGGCTCACCAAAAATACCGTGCCGTCATATTCTTGCAAGCAATTTTCCAAAACTTCTACGCTGTCTATATCCAAGTCGTTAGTCGGCTCGTCCAATACCAAAATATTTGCAGGTTGCGTGAATAATTTAGCCAGCAACAAACGATTGCGTTCGCCGCCAGACAAGGACGATACAGGCGATTGCAGGCGTTGCGGTTCAAACAAAAAATCGCCCAAATAACTGGTAATGTGGCGTTTTTTACCTGAAATTTCAACAAAATCATTGCCTTGCCCTATGGTGCGAAACACGGTTTCGTTTTCATCTAATGTGCTTCGCATTTGGTCAAAATACGCCACTTTGTTGCGTAAGCCCAATCGCACACGCCCGATTTTAGGCGACAATTCACCCAAAACCAAACGCAAAAATGTGGTTTTGCCCACACCGTTTTTGCCAATTAAACCGATTTTATCGCCGCGTTGAAAAACCGCTGAAAAATTGTTGATAATTATTTGATTTTCATAAGAAAAAGATACGCTTTCTAATTCTGCCACAATTTTACCGCCTGCGTCCCCTTTATCTAAACGCAACACCATATTGCCCTGCCGCTCGCGGCGTTGAAGTCGCTCGCGGCGTAGATTTTCCAAGCGTTTGACCCTGCCCTGATTACGCGTGCGGCGTGCTTCGATACCGCGTCTAATCCACGCTTCTTCTTGGGCATGAAACTTATCAAACAGCCGATTGCGTTCGGCTTCCGCTGATAATTCTTCTTCCTTACGCTTTGAATAATAAGAAAAATTACCGTCATAAACTTTCAGGCTGCCCCTGTCTAATTCGGCAATACGACAAACCACGCTATCCAAAAACGCACGGTCGTGCGTAATCACAATTAGGCTGCCTGAAAAATTGTGCAACATTTGTTCTAATTCGCTAATCGCGTCAATATCCAAATGATTAGTCGGCTCGTCTAATAACAGAATATCGGGTTCTTGCACAAACGCCCACGCTAACGCAACGCGTTTTTTCTGACCGCCCGATAACGCTTTAATTAACTCATTTTCAGACAGCCGAAACGCCGTTAAAACCTTTCGTGCCAAAGCGTCTGCCGCCCAGCCGTCTTTTAAATCAATTTTATCTGTAAGTTGTTGAAATTGCTTTAATAATTTTTCATTATGCGGATTTTCCGCCAATTGCTGACTGATATGATGATAACTTTGCAAATCGCCCTGAATTTCGCCCAAGCCAGACGCAACCACATCAAACACCGTAGCATTGTCGTCAAACGGCATTTCCTGCGGCACAAACACTGTTTTTAAGCCATTTTGAATGCTGATTTTACCGTCATCAGGCGGCACTTTGCCTGCAATAATTTTCAATAAAGACGATTTACCCGACCCATTGCGACCGACAATACCCACTTTATCGCCAGCGTTAAGCGTTAAAAAAACGCCGTCTAACAAAGCATGGTGTCCTACGGCAAAATGCAAATTTTCAAGAGAGAGAATGCTCATTTAATTGTCCAAAAATAAGTGTGCAACAGGGTTTCAGGCAGCCTATCAATAATTATTCTGCTTATGTTTTTTCTCCTGAATATGGCGTTTAACGCTAATCACCGCATCGCGACCTGAATAATCCAAAGAAACAGTATAATCGTATCGTATTGTTTTATCTTTAATTTTTGTCCAATAAGGCGGAGCATACACCACTTTTTCCACAAAACCGCATTGAATGGTGCATTTTTTGCTTTTGTCGTTGCACACCATACCACTATCCATTGCCGCTTGTTTGAACTCTTTACTTGAATAATACTTTGATTTTATTTTACTTTTCACAATATCATGCAATTCTTGTTCATCAATATCAGGAAATTGCTCTGCCAAAGCCTGCCCTATTTCGTGGCGAGCCATATTGTCCGTATTCACACTCTCTTTTTGGTAATACACCACACAAGACGACAAACACACAGCAAGCATACACACCCAAATCGTTTTCATCGCAAACTCCTTGATTTAAGATGACACAAAACAAAATGATACAACATAAACCATAATAAAAGTGCGATAATACGAACACATTTTACAGGCAGCCTAAACCTGCTGTTTTTCAATACAAGGACAAGCAAATGGCTAATCTTCTTTATGGTCGCGATATTATTTCAATTGGCGAATTTTCTCGTCAGGATTTGGAATTAGTGGTCAAAACCGCTTTGGACTTAAAAAACAATCCGCAAAAAAACCTGTTAGACGACAAATTGATTGCGTCTTGTTTTTTTGAACCATCAACCCGCACACGGCAATCGTTTGAAACCGCCATTCAACGCTTGGGCGGTCGCGTTATCGGTTTTTCGGACGCAGCAAATACCAGTGTAAAAAAAGGCGAAACGCTTGCCGATACCGCTCGCATATTAAGTTCTTACGCAGACGCAATTGTAATGCGACACCACAAAGACGGTGCGGCACGACTTGTCAGCCAATTTTCCGCCGTGCCTGTGATTAACGCAGGGGACGGCACCAATCAGCACCCATCGCAAACCCTGCTTGACTTGGTTACCATTTTTGAAACGCAAGGGCGTTTGGATAACTTAAAAATCGCTATGGCAGGCGATTTGAAATACGGCAGAACCGTGCATTCTTTGGCACAGGCGATGAAACATTTTGCGTGTGAATTTTATTTTGTCTCGCCGCCGTCTTTGGCAATGCCTGACTATATTTGCGATGAATTAGATGACGCGGGCATTCAATATCACATTCTGCCGACATTAGAAGCCGCTGTGGAAATTGTGGATATTTTATATATGACACGCGTGCAGCGAGAACGCTTTGACGAGCAGGAATTTTTGAAAATTCAAGGCAAGTTTAACTTAACGCCAGAAACGCTTAAAAACGCCAAAGGCAACCTGAAAGTGTTGCACCCCCTGCCCCGCATTGATGAAATCTCGCCCGAAGTCGATAAAACGCCTTATGCTTATTATTTTGAGCAAGCCAAAAACGGCGTTTTTGCACGACAAGCGATTTTGTCTTTGGTTTTGAACGAAAAAATTTAAGGAGCGTTGATTATGGACAACACTATGACCGTTGAAGCAATTGAAAACGGCACCGTCATCGACCATATCCACGCAGGGTTTGGATTAGCCATTTTACGCCATTTTAAATTAGACGAAGGCGGCAACCGCATTACTGTGGGCTTTAATCTAAAAGGCAAACGCGGCAATAAGGACTTGATTAAAATACAAAATATTCGTTTTGATAAAGCGGAAGCCGCACAAATCGCCCTATTCGCCCCCACTGCCACTGTGAATGTGATTGAAAACTTTAAGGTGATTAAAAAAATCAAACCGACGCTGCCTGAAAAAGTAGTGGGCATTTTCGCTTGCCCCAATGATAACTGTGCTTCACACGGTGAGCCAGTAGTCGGCACATTTACCGTTAAAACCGCCCACAACAAACCGCGTTTAAAATGCTTTTTCTGCGAAAAAAGTTATCCGATAGACTGGGTTGTGAAACACAATAAATAAATTTCAGGCTGCCTGAAAAAATTCTGTGTCATTGCGAGATTTAAACGAGGTTCAAATCTCGCAATGACACTCGATTTTAATTTTTGTCAGTTCCCTGTAATAAGAAACGAAAGGATTTTTTGTGATAATAATTCTTGAACGCTCAATAGACGAAAATCAAATCGATGAAGACGGTAATATTCTTTTTACAAAAGCCGAGATACTCAGAGAAAAGCAAATTCGGCTTTGGGTTAATTCCAAAGAATCCAGTTGCCACAATATTCCCCATATACATGCTTCGTGTGATGAAAAAGAGTATTCAATAGCGATTGACGGAACAAATAAACTACTTGCTCCAAATATTGAAGATAAATATTATAGGTGTATAGTTAAAATGTTTTTGAACAACACATCAGTGATACAAAAATGTCGCAACTACTGGAATAATAAAACTGATTCAAAACTGAAATTTGATACTATTTATTTAGATTCTTATAGAATGCATTAGTTCGCTAACAATCGTTGAACCTTTTTTCAGGCTGCCTGAAAACAAAAACCATAGGAAAAACCCATGTCTATTCGTCAGTTAATTTTAGATACCGAAACCACAGGTTTATCAGCCAAATCGGGCGACCGTTTAGTGGAGTTTGCCGCGTTAGAAATGATTGACCGCCGCATAACTGGTTCAAATTTGCATATATACATTAACCCAGAACGAGATATCCCCGAAGAAGTGGTTAAAGTGCATGGTTTGGATAATGAATTTTTAGCCGACAAGCCCACATTTGCCCAAGTGGGACAGAAAATCGCCGATTTTATCAAAGGGGCGGAGTTGATTATTCATAACGCACCGTTTGATGTGAGTTTTTTGAATATGGAATTTAGCCATATGGGGCTGCCTGAAATTAGCGAATTAGTTGCCGATGTTACCGACACTTTGGTAATGGCAAAACAACGCTTTCCAGGACAAAAAAATTCTTTGGACGCATTGTGTAATCGCCTAAAAATCGACCGCAGCAAACGGGTTTTACACGGAGCGTTAATCGACTGCGAACTGTTAGCCGAAGTGTATTTGGCAATGACACGAGAACAATACGGTTTAAGTATTGACCCGCAAACAGAAAAAACCGCCGACAGCCCAATACACACAATCAAACACGATTTCACCCGCCCGCAATACTTAAAAGTCGTGCAAGCAAGCGATGAAGAACTTGCCACTCACAATGCTTATTTAGACAATATGACAAAACAAAACGGCGGTCAGTGCTTGTTTCGGCAAGAATGAATACACTGTATTATTTTCAGGTTGCCTATTATGACAAGTGTTCTTAACAAAGGACAATTGTACAAATTTTTTCAAGGAAACAAAAATATGGCAGAACAATACAAAAGGGGACAATACAATACTGTTGCCCAATTCATCATTAAATCTCTGCAATCTTTGGGCGGTAGTGCTTCAAGAGAAGCCATAAAAAAGGAAATTGCATCGGATAATGCTAATCCCTTTTCTGATGAACAAATTTATGGAATTGTTATTTCAAAAAATGGAAAACCCTACTCTCCATTCATTTACGAATTTAATTTTTCCATTAAAAATCTCCTTACTTGTGGATATATTGAAGAATATCGCCGTAAGGGAGATATTGTTTTAACAGAAAAAGGACGAGTTTCCGATTATTCTTTATTTCCTAATGCAGAAGAAGAAGAAAAAATAAGACAATACTGGGATAAAAAGAAAGAAGAACGCATTAAAAGAAAAGATGATAATATCATCAATCAATATGAAGATAAAAATACAGAAGATGAAATTGAAAACAATATCATCGAAAAAGATAGTAACAATGAACAATGGAAATTTGAACTTCTTGAAAGAATAAAAAGTTTCTCTCCTGCAAAATTTGAAAGTTTTTCACGCTTACTTTTTTCAAAAATGGGCATTAAATTTGACCCTGAAAAAGGCGTAAAAATGTCAAATGATCACGGAATAGACGGATACGGTTATTTTGTGTCTGATGAATTTAAAACTTCAATAGTTGTTGTTCAGTGTAAAAGATTTACGGACAATTCTGTATCAGAACCCGATATTGATAAGTTTAAAGGTGTCATATCCAAACACAACGCCGATTATGGTATTTTTGTTACAACAAGTTACTTTACAGAACCTGCAAAAAAAGCCGCTTTACAAGGTAATAATAAAGTAACCTTAATTGACGGAAATAAATTGGTTGAGTTAATTGAAAAATATCAATTATATATTCAACCTATACAAATATATGAATTGGAAGATTATTACTATGAAGAAAACTAATTCTTTATGTAATACTAAAAAAATCTTGAATTGATACCCTTTCAGGCAGCCTGAAAAAACAAATATCCATAAAAAAACGGTTGAAAAATCAACCGTTTTTTACAATCATTTACTCAATGCCGTATTTCACCGTAACCACCAAATGCACGCGTTTGCCTACTGTAGATTTGCTGTAAGTGCCGCCGTAGTCGCCGTCATCGTTATCGGCAATGCTGTCGGAGTAAATATTGAACGAGCCTTGTGATGCGGATTTCATTGCCCCCACTTTGCCGTTACCTGTTTTGGCAAATTCTTCCGCACGGCGTTGTGCGTCTGCTGTGGCTTTGGCAATCAGGGCGTGCTTAATTTCTTCCAAATTGCCCAAAAGATATTGCGGCTCGTTAAAACGCACTTCGTTGTGCTGGGCTCGAAAATTCAACGCTGCGTCATACGCCTGATTTAATTTAGGCAAATCCTGTGTACTGACCAAAATATTTTGTGTCGCAATATAACCGTCATTCACATAACGATAGCGGTCGTTTTCATAAATTTCCTTGCGATGAACTTCGATACTTGGATTTTGTACCCGCATTTCTTTTTCTGAAAAACCTTGCGATTTCAAAAAGTTACTTGCCGTTGGCAGATTTTGTTTTAAGCCCGCTACGGCAGTTGCATAATTAGGGTAATGTAAAGAAACACCGATTTGCCATTCCGCAGAATCGGCTTGATGATTTTCTTCCGCCAAGCCCTTGACGGTAATTTCACCAGGTTGCCGCAAATTTTTCAGTTGCGAACCTAACAACCCAGCCCCTGCCGCAATGCCTACGGCTAAAACCAATGCGGGCAAAAGTAAAGATTTTTCGCTTGCCATAATATCCCTTTCTGCTATGTTTCAGGCTGCCTGAAACTAATTTCGAAAATAATTTCGTATTATACCCCGCACAGTAATCCACCAAACAATTTTAGGTAACAATCCTTATCATTGCAAGAAAGCACAAGGTACTGGCAATCCACCTAAAATTCCGTAAGAATTTTAAGGTAGCCTATCCTAAAAAACAGCGTCATTGATAAAAAATTTACAATTTTTTTCTCTTTCTTGCCACGACTTAGGCTATGTTTAAGTTTCAATTTTGACATACATTTCAAATGACAAATACTGTTTCAGGCAGCCTAAAAATTATTCTTCAATCGGCGGCTCGTTCGCTACTTGTGCTAATAGTTTATCCACTGCCCTTGCTTGTTCTTCGGCAGTGTCGTAGATAAACGATAATTCAGGCGTGCGGAAAAGTGAAATTTTATGCGACAACGCACTTCGCAAACGCCCACGCGATGCGTCAAAGGCTTTTTGTGCGTCTTTCTGCTTGTCGTTGTCTAATACGGTGTAATAAACCTTTGCCCAACTGTAATCACGGGCAATTTGTGCGTCCGTCAGCGTAAAAATGCCAAACCGTGGGTCTTTTAATGCACGAATTTTAGCGGCTAATTCTCGCAACAGTTGCTCTTTAACGCGGTCTTGACGGTGAAATGATGAATTGTGTCGGCTCATTTTTTGCTCCTAATCGTTTTTGCTTGAAAGATAAGGATAACATAATTACAGTGAGCGATGAATAATTAACAATAAGCCATTATGTCTTCGATTTTATCTTTCAGGCTGCCTGAAAAAGTGGAAATATGCTACAATCCACAAGTTTTTACTAACCGATTTTCAAATATTCAGAAAACGCAAATAAAATGACCGACATTCAACAAAATCCGCAGCAAAATCAAAGCAGTGATAATTACGATGCGTCCAGCATTACCGTTTTGGAAGGCTTGGAAGCGGTTCGCAAACGACCAGGTATGTATATCGGCGACACGCAGGACGGCTCTGGGCTTCATCATATGGTGTTTGAAGTCTTGGATAACGCCATTGACGAAGCACTCGCTGGGCATTGCAATAAAATAACCGTAACCGTTTCTTCGGATAATTCTGTGTCGGTTGAAGATAATGGGCGTGGTATTCCAACCGATATTCACCCCAAAGAAAACCGCTCGGCTGCCGAAGTCATTATGACTGTCTTACACGCAGGCGGTAAGTTTGATAACAACAGTTATAAAATTTCGGGCGGCTTGCACGGCGTGGGCGTGTCTGTGGTCAATGCCCTGTCGGACTGGCTGAAACTGAATATTTATCGCAATGGTAAAGAATATTTTGTTGAATTTCGTAACGGTGTTACCGTTGCACCGTTAAAAGAAATCGGTACAACCGATAAAAAAGGCACCAAAGTAACCTTTATGGCTTCAACCGATACTTTCGGTGCGATTGAATATCACTTTGATATTCTTGAAAAAAGAATGCGTGAATTGTCGTTTTTAAATAATGGTGTGGATATTGAATTATTCGACAAACGGGACGGTAAGCACGAAAGTTTTGCACTCGCAGGCGGTGTGGCTGGTTTTGTGAAATTTATGAATCGCAACAAAACCACGCTACACGAAAAAGTGTTTTATGTTGCGGGCGAAAAAGACGGTATGGGCGTGGAATGTGCGATGCAGTGGAACAGTTCCTATCAAGAAACCGTGCAATGCTTTACGAATAATATTCCGCAACGCGATGGCGGCACACACTTAACCGCCTTGCGTCAGGCGATGACAAGAACGCTTAATCAGTATATTGAAGCCAACGACATTGCCAAAAAAGCCAAAATCGAAACCGCAGGCGATGATATGCGTGAGGGTTTAACCTGCATTTTGTCGGTAAAAATGCCTGACCCTAAATTCTCTTCGCAAACCAAAGATAAACTCGTTTCCAGTGAAATTACACCTGTGATTAGCGAAATTTTGTCAAACGCTTTACACGAGTTTTTGGAAGAAAATCCAGCAGACGCCAAAATTATTTGCGACAAAATTGTGGAAGCGGCAAGAGCCAGAGAAGCCGCTCGCAAGGCACGCGATATTACTCGCCGCAAAGGCATTATGGACGGATTAGGCTTACCAGGAAAGTTAGCCGACTGCCAAGAAAAAGACCCTGCCCTATGCGAATTGTATTTAGTCGAAGGTGATTCGGCAGGCGGTTCTGCCAAACAAGGACGCGACCGCAAATTTCAAGCGATTTTGCCTTTGCGTGGCAAAATTTTGAATGTCGAAAAAGCCCGTTTTGAACGCATGTTAGCCAGTCAAGAAGTGGCAACGCTGATTACCGCATTAGGTTGCGGTATCGGCGGCGAAGAATATAAGCCCGAAAAATTGCGTTATCACCGTATTATCATTATGACCGATGCCGATGTTGATGGAGCACACATTCGCACGCTACTTTTAACTTTCTTCTATCGCCAAATGCCCGAATTAGTCGAACGCGGACACATTTATATCGCCCAGCCGCCTTTGTATAAAGCCAAATTCGGCAAAAAAGAACAATACTTAAAAGACGATAACGAACTCAATCAATTTTTATTGTCTTTGGCATTAGACAATGCACAAATTGTTTCAGGCAGCCTGAAAACCGATGGTGCGAAGTTAGAAATGGCAGCCAAGCAATATTTCAACGCTCAAAATGTTATCAAACGAGAAAGCAGAAGTATTGACGAAACCGTTTTAACCGCATTGCTAAACACAACGCAAGCGATTGATTTATCAACGCAAGATAATGCAAATCAAGCGTTACAAACCTTGCAAAGCGTGGTAAATGATGAAAAAATTTCTTTGGCATTAGTTCTTGACAATGAACAAAATCTCATCAAAATCACACGGCAGTTATACGGCAACGAAATGGTGTCTTATTTAACGCAATCGTTTGTGGAAAGCGTGGATTACCAAGTGTTGCTCAAAACTGCCGAAACGCTGGACGGCATTGTGGCAAACGGCTCAATCTTAATTAAAGGCGAAAAACAGCACCCTGTGGAAAGTTTCTCGGCAGCGTTAGAAATCTTGATGAAAGACGCACAAAAAGGTATGACCATTCAACGCTACAAAGGCTTGGGCGAGATGAACGCCGAACAGTTGTGGGAAACCACAATGAATCCAGCTGTCCGCCGCCTGCTACGCGTGCGAATTGAAGATGCAATGAACGCAGACGATATATTCGCCACACTGATGGGCGATGAAGTCGAACCCCGCCGTGCGTTTATCGAAGAAAACGCACTGTTAGCGGAGATTGATACTTAATTGTTGTATTTTGATATTTC
>JAFWRB010000117.1 GCA_017508845.1 Neisseriaceae bacterium
AAAGGCAGAACCGAAGCGGCTAATGTAGTTTATTTAAATCGTTCGCCCTTAAAAGTGGTTAAAAATTCAGGCACAAAAAGAAATTCAGTTTATGCGAATGATGAGCAAGTTGAATTAAAAATAATGCCCCTGCAAAATTACCGCAACGATGAAGAAGAAGAAATCAAACCTTATCGCGATTATCGCCGTTTAATTCGTTTTTGGGTTATTGTAATTTTATTAACCATTGCCGCTTTTTTTATTTATCAAAATCGGCATCAAATCAAAAAAATAGATTTACCCGAAACGCCCAAAATAATGGATAAAAAACTTAAATCCTGCGATGAAAAAGACCATTGTTATAGCGATAAAAAATGGCGGTTAGAATAAGGTTTTTCAGGCTGCCTGAAATCGTTTTTGCAATGTCATTATCTTTGACGCCACCCAAATAATTTGCTAACGCAATTAAATTTATTTGGAGATTGCCACGCCGTTCTATCGTACGGCTCGCAATGACGAGATAGGCTGCTTGAAAAGGTTTTGTCCGTTATGGTGGGTTAGAAACCCGCACTACGATAAAATCTACACAAAAAAACCACACCAAACGGTGTGGTTTTCTAAGCCTTATGCGCTTTATTGTAAAGCCACTTCAACACGGCGGGCTTCGGCGTTGTTGCCATCGCCTTCGGTGCTTTCGGGTTTTTTGAGTTCAATCGAACCTTCATTGACACCCAAAGCCACCAAGGCTGCCTGAACTGCCATAGCACGGTTTTTCGCTAATTCAGCGTTTTGTGCGGCATCGCCTGTGGCATCGTGAAAGCCTGAAATCACCACTTTTTTGCCTTCGCCTGCACCTGCTACGATTGCGGCAAGTGAGTCGTTGGCGTTAGCGGCTAATTCATTGCTGCCTGTGGCAAAGTAGAATTTCACCACACCGTCATCACCGATAGAAACAGACGCTGCGTCATCAGCAGGAGCGGCGGCTGTGTCGTCTTGATAAGGCAAGATTTCAGGTGCTTCGCCTGTGTGGTCAGACAAGCCCCAAACATAAGCGGTTAAGATACGCAGTTTAGAAGTGTCATCGCCATCAACCAAGAAGGTTTCCCAAGCGGGCATTTGGTTGGTATGACCTTTCATAATGGTGTTTTCGATGTCTTTCTCGGTTGGACCCCATAACCATACGCTGTCGGTTAAGTTAGGTGCTAAACCCACTAAACCTTTGCCGTCTTCTTGGTGACAAGTGAAACAGATTTGGTCATAAATCACTTTGCCTTTGGCGGCACTTTGTGGGTTAGATTTACTGCGGAATGCTTCGTTTTCATTCAAAGACAACACATATTGTGCCACATCTCTAACTGAATCTGCTGGGAATGGGGGTAAGCCACCATAAGGTTGCATCACACCTGTACGACCGTAACGAATGGTCTCTTCGATTTCGGACGGTTTGCCACCCCACAGCCAGTCTTTGTCGGTCAGATTGGGGAAACCTTTGGCACCTTTTGCGTCAGAGCCGTGGCACTGAATACAATAGGTGTTATACAGGTTTTGACCGATTTTTTTGGCATCAGGGTCTTGTGCAATCACTTCAATCGGTTGGTTGGCAAATTTGCCATAAATCGGTTGATATTCGGCTTTGGCTGCTTTCACTTCTTCTTCGTACTGGTTAGCACTTGTCCAGCCCCAAATACCCTTGAATGTGGAGAATCCAGGATACAAGAGCAGGTAAGCAACACCGAATACTACGGTAATGACAAACAGGTAAAACCACCAACGGGGCAAGGGGTTGTTGTATTCTTCAATACCGTCCCATTCGTGTCCCATGGTTTCCACAGTGTCGCCTGTTTTTTTGGTTTTGTTTTGGGAGACTAACAACCAAACCAAACCCAAGAAACTCGCGACAATAATCACAGCGGTGTAAATCACCCAAAAATTACTGGTAAAATCATTCATTTAATTCGCTCCTATCATACGCTTTCTTTGACTGAATTATCTTTCAGGCTGCCTGAAACGGTTGGCGGTGTGTCATCATCATCAACAATTTCTTTGGCAATTTTGTCGTAACCTGATTTTGCACCTTTGCGGTAGGCAATCAGCACAAATACGATAAATGCACCAAAACAACCTACGGTAAAAAGAATTCGAGCCAAGTTAAGCATAATGACTATCTCGTTGGGTTAGTTCGCTTGGTTAGTCGCATCAGCCAAAGCATGACCCAAGCTTTGCAAGTAAGCAATCATTGCGTCCAACTCGGTTTTCGGTGTTCCGTCTTCGTTGGTCATCAATTCTTTTGCGGCTGCAAAGTCTTCATCAGTGTATGGCACACCTACGACTTTCAAGGTTTTCATATGTCGAACCGTTTTTTCTACATCCACTTTATTGCGTTTAAGCCAAGGGAATGCAGGCATAATCGATTCGGGTACTACCGAACGCGGATCGTCCATGTGCAGCTCATGCCAACTGTCGGAATAGCGACCGCCTACACGAGCCAAATCTGGACCTGTGCGTTTTGAACCCCATTGAAATGGGTGGTCATAAACGGATTCACCACCGACAGAGTAATGACCGTAGCGTTCGGTTTCCGCACGGAATGGACGAATCATTTGTGAGTGGCAGTTGTAGCAGCCTTCACGAATGTAAAGGTCGCGTCCTGCTAACTCTAATGCGTTGTAAGGTTTCAAACCAGGTGCGGGTTCGGTTACGGATTTAGAACCGAACAGCGGCACCACCTCAATCAGCAAACCAACGCTGACCACTAAAAGAATGAAGATAATCAGGAATGCTACCTTCTCTTCTGCAAGTTTTTGTAATTCCATAATTCTGCTCACCTTTCTTAATGTTGCGTTTGCGAAGCAGTCGGAATAGGTGCATCAACGGCTTGACCAGCACCGATGGTTTTTAAGGTGTTAAATAACATAACTACCATACCAGACAGGTATAACAAACCACCCAACATACGAATAACAAAGAACACATGACTTTGTTTAACAGACTCAATGAAAGAGTAAGTTAAAGTGCCGTCAGGATTCAAATCACGCCACATTAAACCTTGCATTACACCAGCAATCCACATAGAAGCAATGTACAATACTACACCGATGGTAGCAATCCAGAAGTGTAATTCCACTAATTTGGTAGAGTACATTTCTTTGCGACCAAACAGGCGAGGAATTAAGTAGTACATAGAACCCATAGTTACAAAGCCTACCCAGCCTAATGCACCAGAGTGTACGTGACCTACTGTCCAGTCGGTGTAGTGGCTCAATGCATTCACGGATTTAACCGACATCATCGGACCTTCAAAGGTACTCATACCGTAGAAAGACAAAGATACGATTAAGAATTTCAAAATTGGGTCAGTACGCAGTTTGTGCCAAGCACCAGACAAGGTCATAATGCCGTTAATCATACCACCCCAAGATGGAGCCAACAGGATTAAGGAGAAAATCATACCCAAAGACTGTGTCCAGTCAGGTAATGCGGTGTAATGTAAGTGGTGAGGACCTGCCCACATATAGGTGAAAATCAAAGCCCAGAAGTGAACCACTGACAAACGATAAGAATAAACAGGACGACCTGCTTGTTTTGGCACGAAGTAGTACATCATACCCAAGAATGCAGCGGTCAAGAAGAAGCCCACAGCATTATGACCATACCACCATTGTACCATTGCGTCAATCGCACCTGCATAAACAGGGTAAGAGGTGAATAAGTCAGATGGAACCGCAATATTATTGACAATGTGTAACAGTGCCACAGCAATAATAAATGCAGCGTAGAACCAGTTAGCCACATAAATGTGTTTCACCTTACGGGTTGCTAATGTACCGAAGAATACGATTGCGTAAGCCACCCAAACGACAGTTAATAATAAGTCTGCCCACCAAGGTAACTCGGCGTACTCTTTGCCTTGTGTAATCCCTAATGGGTAACAAAGAGCGGCAGAAAGAATCACCAACTGGAAGCCCCAGAAAGTGAACATTGCCAACGGTCCTGCGAAGAGGCGTGTGTTACAAGTGCGTTGCACTACATAATACGAAGTTGCGAACAATGCACAACCGCCAAATGCAAAAATGACGGCATTTGTATGTAGGGGGCGTAGCCGTCCGAAATGGAACCACGGACCTAAATCCGTTAAGTTCAATGCGGGAAATGCAAGTTGAGCAGCAATGACTACCCCCACCAACATTCCGACAATACCCCACACTACGGTCATAACGGAGAACATCCGTATTACCTTGTAGTTGTAAGTTTGCGTTTCCATAAAAATAAAATCTCCAAAAAGGGTTGAAACTTGGCACTCTACCTGCATTTATATACAGATTAAGCACCGACACCATTCGGTTATTCAAAAACATACCGCAAGAATTGTTGCCAACCTTTGCGGGGCGTTATTTTATAACAAAATAGTGCGACAAACCAAACTTTTTACGCCCCACAAGGGGTACATACTCAGATTAGTTTGCACTATGAAAGATATAGAAAATATCTTTTGTCGATTTTGATAAAAATCAAATAATAATATAATTTATTGACTATTTTTCTGCATTAAAGGCGTTTTGCGATGATTGCGTACCACATTTCTCCCTTAAATCCACAGCAACATTTATTGCAAGTTAGTGTTTGTTTTAATAATAAAAACAATGAATTAACCGAAATTTACCTGCCCAACTGGACAGCAGGAAGTTATATGATTCGCGACTTTTGCCGTCATATTGTGTCTATCCGTGCCTTTTGCGATGAAAAGGCGGTTTTGTTGCAACAAACGCACAAAAACCGCTGGACACTGCCGCCGATGGCGGGGCATTTTTGCGTGGAATATGTGGTTTATGCCTTCGATTTATCGGTGCGTGGGGCGTTTTTTGACGATGAACGGCTGTTTTTTGACGGTGCGGCGGTGCTCATGGGGCTTGCTGGGCGTGAAAATGAGCCATGCGAACTGTCTTTCAGGCTGCCTAACAACGCACAAGGCTTGATGGCTTTGCCGTGTGAAAACGGTACTTTTAAAGCAGAAAATTATGCCACTTTATTAGACGCTCCATTTGTGGCAAATCTTTCAGCCAGCCTGAAAAGATTGTCTTTCACTGCGTGCAATATTCCGCACGAAATTATATTAACAGGCGAATATGAATATTTAGACGAACAACGCTTAACCGATGATATTCAAAAAATTTGTACGCAACATATTGAACTATTTGGCAAAGCACCGTTTTCGCAATATACATTTATTTTGCATATTGCCGATAACGCTTATGGCGGTTTGGAACATAAAAACTCATCTTCTTTAATTGCAGACGCTCGCTGTTTGCCGAATATGCGTTATCCAAATAATCGTGATGATTATATTGTGTTATTAGGTTTATTTAGCCACGAATATTTTCACGCTTGGAATATTAAATCTATTAAGCCTGCTGTTTTTGAAGTGTATGATTTACAACAAGAAGTTTATACACCGCAATTATGGGCATATGAAGGCATTACTTCATATTATGACGACTTGGCATTAGTCAAAAGCGGCACCATTTCTATGGCGGAATATTTAACGCTATTGTTAAAAAACATAGATAAAGTGTATCAACATTCGGGGCGTTTGGTGCAATCCGTTGCCCAGTCTTCGTTTGAAGCATGGAGTAAATATTATAAACAAAACGAAAACAGCCCAAACGCAGTGGCAAGTTACTACCAAAAAGGGGCGTTAGTGGCTTTGTGCTTGGATTTAACCATTCGCCACGCCACACACAATCAGCATTCATTAGATGATGTTATGCGTCTGTTATTTAACAACTTTTTACAAGGTAACGGTTTAACCCAAGATGACGACTGGCAAAAGGCGGCAGAAAAAGTTTCAGGCAGCCTGTTGAACGATTTTTTCCAAAAATATGTGTATGGCACGGACGACTTGCCACTTGCGGCTTTACTGCATCATGTGGGCTTGGCTTTGCGTTTTCAGGCAGGCTCACAAGTGGCGTTGTCAGACGAATTTCCGCCTGAAACACACCGCTTAAATTTTGGGGCAAAATTTGACGATACGCCAAGCGGCAAGGTCATCAAATACATTGCCCACAACAGTTTGGCAGAAACGGCAGGGCTTTTTGTGGGCGATATTGTGCTTGCACTCAATCACCACAACGCAAAAAACTGGGACAACGCATGGCAACAAATTGCGGCAAACGACACGGTAACCATTCACTTTTTCCGCCAAAACCGCTTAAAACAAACGCAATTTGTGGCAGACGCACACTATCAACAATGCCCCGTGATGAAAGTGGTAGATAAAGAGAAAGTGCGACAATGGTTAAGGGGTGAATAATTTTCAGCCAGCCTGAAAAAGTATTTAAGGATAAAAAATGAAAAAATTAAAATCAACTGCCTATTTTTTAATGAGCATTTCTTTATTGCTCTTATTCACTGCGTGTATGCCGCAAGAACGGGTTATTTTTACACCCAAAAGATTATCGCACAATCATCAATTTCATTTTAATACACCTTTTGAAGAATTAAATATTGTTAATTCACAAGGTATTCGTTTGAATGGCTTACATTTTTATGCTCAAAATCACCCAAAACCCAAAGGAGCAATTTTATTTTTACACGGCAATGCCGATAATATCAACCGTTGGGGAAAATACAGTGATTTATGGACAAAATTAGGCTATGATTTTTTTGTGTTCGATTATCAAGGATTTGGTAAAAGCGGCGGCACAATTAAAAATGAAGCACAACTGTATGATGATATTCATTCAATGTTTCATTATGTTAATCAACAGTTTGAAAAACATAAAATAACCATTATCGGCTATTCTATCGGCACAGGTTTGGCAGCAGAATCAGCACAGCATTTTGGTTTGCAAAGGGTTATTTTAATTGCTCCCTATTTTAATTTTCCGCAATTAGCCAAACAAAAAGTTCCTTTTGTGCCGTCATCTTTAATTCGTTATAAAATACCCACAAATGAATTTTTAACGAATATGGTACAACAAAATCCGAATACACAAATTATTCTGATACACGGAAAAAAGGATAAAATAATTAAAGTAGAACATTCACACAATCTATCGAATTTATTAAAAGAAAATGTGCAATTTTGGGCATTAGATTGTGGGCATAGAGATATATTATCAGCAGATTCTTTTAATAAAATAATGAAGCGTTATTTTAAATAAATGATTTTCAGGCTGCCTGAAACTTTATTCAGGCAGCCTGAACACAAAAAACACTAAATTTTCTGTGCTAATTCAACCGCTTTGCCGATATAAGTCGCAGGTGTTAAAGCCAACAGTTCTGCTTTGGCATTATCAGGAATAGCCAAACTGCGGATAAAGTCTTGCATGACTTCTTGCGTCATACCTTTTTCGCCACGCGTTAAGTCTTTGAGTTTTTCATACGGTTTTTCAATGCCATATCGCCGCATAACAGTTTGAATGGGCTCGGCTAATAATTCCCAAGACGCATTTAAGTCTGCCGCAATTACCGCTTCGTTAATCAGCAATTTACCCAAACCACGCCCCAAGTTTTTCCAGCCTAAAAGTGCGTAACCTGCTCCCACGCCCATATTGCGTAAAACCGTGCTATCGGTTAAATCTCTTTGCCAGCGAGAAATCGGCAATTTGCCTGCCAAGTGGTTTAACACGGCGTTGGCTAACCCTAAATTGCCTTCGGCGTTTTCAAAGTCAATCGGATTAACCTTGTGCGGCATCGTGGAACTGCCTGTTTCTTTTTCAATTTTTTTCTGTTTGAAATAGCCTAACGACACATAGCCCCAAATATCGCGTGCAAAATCAATCAGTATGGTGTTAATGCGTATGAGCGTTTGGAAAAATTCTGCCATATAATCGTGCGGCTCAATTTGAATGGTGTATGGGTTGAATGTTAAGCCCAAATCTTCAACAAACGCCCGATTACGGCTTTCCCAGTCGATTTCGGGATACGCCACAATGTGAGCATTGTAATTGCCTACGGCTCCGTTAATTTTGCCTAAAAATTCCTGATTTTTCAATACCTTAACTTGCCGTTCGATACGATACACCACATTCGCTATTTCTTTACCCATAGTGCTGGGTGTGGCAGATTGTCCGTGCGTGCGGCACATCATTGGCACGCTTGCCAAATTGTGTGCCATCGTTTTCAGGCAGCCTACAATTTCATCAATCGCAGGAATGAGAACGCTCACCGCTGCTTCTTTTAACATTAAGGCGTGGCTTAAATTGTTAATGTCCTCACTCGTGCAGGCAAAGTGAAAAAACTCGCTGCCTGAAACCACAGCAGGAATATGGGCAAAGCGTTTTTTCAACCAGTATTCAACCGCTTTCACATCGTGATTGGTTTCTTTTTCAATCTTTTTGACTTCGTCTGCATTTTCGACTGAAAATTGTGCGGCAACGCTGTTCATTTCTTGGGTAATTGCGTCTTCCAAAGGCGGCAATTCAGCAATTTCAGGTTGCCTGCTTAACGATATAAACCATTGAATTTCCACAAAAATGCGTTTTTTAATCAAACCGTATTCGGAAAAAATATTTCGTAGGGCTTCTACTTTGTCGGCGTATCTTCCGTCCAAAGGGCTGATGGCAAGTAATGGGTTCATTTGGATAATCCTGTACATATAAATTAAAGGTGTTATTTTACAATGTTTCAGGCTGCCTGAAATAGTATAAAATAGCGATATTTTTTAAATGAGATAAAACAATGACCATTCCCGCCTTGATTATGGTGATTTTTGCCTATTTAATTGGCTCGATTTCGTTTGCGGTTGTGGTGTCCAAGTTAATGGGCTTGGCAGACCCGCATTCTTATGGTTCGGGCAATCCTGGTGCGACTAATGTGTTGCGAAGCGGCAGCAAAACCGCCGCCGCATTAACGCTTTTGGGCGATGCCGTGAAAGGCTGGCTTGCGGTGTTTGTGGCTTTATTACTGAAATATCCTGATATGGTGATTGCTGCCGTTGCGATTGCGGTCATGTTAGGGCATTTTTTTCCGATATTTTTCAAATTCAAAGGCGGCAAAGGTGTGGCAACCGCTTTGGGCGTTTTAACCGCTTTATCGTGGCAAGTATCGGCAACCTGTTTAGGCGTGTGGCTTGTTATTGCTTTTGGCTTAAAAATATCATCGCTCGCCGCACTGATTGCCGCTATTGTTGCTCCATTTGCCGCTTTGTATTTTATGGAAAACAAATGGTACGCTTTATTGGTAGCCGTGATTGCCTTAATGGTATTGGTGCGACACAAAGCAAATATTCAACGCTTGCTGAATAAACAGGAAAGTAAAATTGGTAAGGGGGAATAAGTTTCAGGCTGCCTGAAAGGTGTGTTTTAAGGAATTTTATTATGGAAAATATTGTTTATTATTTTTTAATTGTATTTGGTGCGATTTTG
>JAFWRB010000118.1 GCA_017508845.1 Neisseriaceae bacterium
CTGCTCGGCACTGGTATTATTGCGTTTTTCTGGTTTAATTTCTTTCAAAATCAATTTAATATCACGCCCAAAGCGTTTGGCATAATCACCAACCGCCGTTTCAACCCAGTTAGGCATTTTATTGCCAACCGCTAATATATGGATATTCATATCATATAAATTAAAAACCTTTCAGGCAGCCTGAAAGGGTCAATTATGCTCACACAGGTTTGGCACCGCCCCATAGGGTTTCCAAGTCGTAGTATTCACGCACTTCACGCAACATAGTATGCACCACGCAATCGCCTGAGTCAATCAGCACCCACTCGCCGCTGTCGTTACCTTCGCTGCTTAAAATTTCCACGCCATTGTCTTTCCATTCTTTGGCAACATTATTTGCCATAGCCTTAACCTGCCGCGTGCTCTCGCCCGTTGCCACAATCATTTTGGCAAATAACGGCGTTTTGTCGGCTGTGTCAATCACCGCAATATCTTTGGCTTTTATATCTTCCAAAGCATTAACGGCAGTTTGCACGATTTTGTCCAAATTGTTTTGTTCGGTCATAAAAATTCCTTATTTTATTTATTTCAGGCAGCCTGAAAAATGTTACTAATCATAATTAACAAAATAAAAGGATATTATTTCTTTCATATATTGTTTAAACTGTTCTTGTTGCTGTGTATCTAACTTTTTATCCAAATTTTGATAAATAATACACCCATGTATATTACCAAAATCACAGGCTTTGCCAAAATAATCTCTACCTGATTTTATATCCTTTTTTGAAAAATACAAAGCAGAAAGTGAAATACAAGATTGAGTATCACCTAAATGACAACCTTTATCATAATATTCCATTTCTTCTTTTTCTGTTTTTGTATTTCTTGCATATAACCAGCAAGCATTATATTCACCTATATCAGGCAATTTATTATCACATATTATTCTGTATAGTTTCTGCCATTTCCCATCAAATTTTTTAGGCTTACCCATTCTTTTATTGACACCGTGATCAAACATTTCACAAATAAATGGATAGTTTTCTTTTTCACATTTTTGTATAGCAGATTGTTCTAACAATGAATAATATCTTGCTACATTTTGTTTGTCTTCTTTAACTTCATAATATCTAAAAATAGAAAAACATGCCCAAAATTGTTTTTCTTGGCATTGTTTTTCAATATAATTTGTAATTTCAGATGATTGTTTTTTGTTTTTTTCTTCTCTAAACAATTTAACACAACTGACCATTTGATTTAATTTTTTATTAGCATTATCTGAACATATTTTAAGATAATTTTGGGCAACATAATCTTGGTAAGAAAGACAGTTTTGATCAAATTTTTGGCAAGCGATAAAATTATATTCTTCTGCTTTTTCTTTATTAGGAGAAATATTAACTATTTCATTTCCAGAAGAATATAAAGCAGATAAAGTTTCACACGCCGTTTTATTACCATTTTCATTTCTGCATTGTTTATCAATCGTGGTTAATATTTTTTCAAACGGTAAATCGCGTAAATTTTCCGCAAATATGGGAAAAGAAAATAATAATAAAAAAGCGATGAATAATTTTTTCATATGATTTATTCCTAATTTTTTATCTCTCACAAAGACACGGAGAATGATATTAACTTATTTATATTATTAGTTTTTTATATTCTCCGTGTTCTCCGTGTCTTTGTGAGAAATTAAAAAATAAAATAATATTTTTCAGGCAGCCTGAATGATTGTATTTAAAACGCGTGGGCAACAAGTTGCCTACCCTACATTACACTGCCACTTCTTCCTTACCTAATAAATACGCAATGGTTTCTTTAACGGTTTTCATTTTATCGCCAAAGGGTAGGGGGTCTTTTCCCCTGAAAAACAAGCCCTTATCGACTTCGCCACGAAAAGCGGCGGCAAGTTTTAAATCAATACAGAATTGTCCCACTTTATTTAAACCATCTCGCAAACCGCATACCGACAAGCAGTTGATGCCCTGTGTGCAACGGCGTGGGTCGGCTTTGGCATTGGCTTGTAGTTTTTCTTCGCGTTTTAAGTAACTGTCTAAAAATTTGGTTTTCACGCCGCGTGCGGGTAAGCCCGCAACCGACATAAATTCAATTACTTGCTCGCGTGCCGCACCCAAAAGCGTGCGTTTAAAATTCTCGTGTGCGTCGCCTTCGCGTGTTACCGCAAAAGCCGTGCCGATTTGCACCGCACTCGCTCCCCATTCGCACAGGGCGGTTTTCACTTTTTGAGCGTTCGCCATACCGCCTGCCAAAATCATCGGAATTTTTTCGCTTTCCAAACCTAATTTTTTGATGACTTCTTTGGTTTCTTCTAAAACACGAACAAAATCAAAACGATCGTCTTTAACGGCAGATTGAATGGTAGCCGCCCCCAAATGCCCTGCGGCGTGATTTGGGTGTTCAATCACCACTGCGTCAGGCAGGCGATTTTTCTTCATCCAGCGTTTCAATACAATGCCGATACCCCGCGATTCCGACAAAATGGGCAGGAGTGCCACATTCGGAAAATCTTCGGTCATTTCGGGCAAATCCAAAGGCAAGCCCGCACCCATCACAATCGCATGAGCTCCCGACTCGCAGGCTTGACGCACATGCAGTTTATGGTCTTTCACCGCTTTCATCACATTCACGGCAATCATACCGCGACCTTCGCTCATCGCTAATGCGGATTTAATTTCCCTATCCAAAGCAATGCAGTTTAGGCGACTGTATTTTTCTTCGGACGGATTTTCTTTGGATTGTTCCAGCAAATCGGGGTGCAAATGGCGTAAATCAACGGACGCAATCGTGCCGATACAGTTTTCGCGAGCCACAGCAGACGATAGTTTTGACGCAGAAATAGCAACCCCCATACCGCCTTGAACAATGGGCAGCAGGGTTTTTCCTTTGAATGTGAATAAGGGCAAGTCCATAAACAACCTATAAATTGGCTTGTTTGCTAAAAGCGTGATTATCGCTTATTCTTGACTAAAACGAAAGAGATAATTTTAAATTAAAACAGTGAGCAGTTGATAACGCTTCGGCTATTCTTTTCAGGCTGCCTGAAACCCTTTACTGTCATTGTGAGCCGTGTGTTCGGCACTGTTCGCAATGACGAATTCCCCGCACGGGAAGTGCTTTTAGGCTGCCTGAAAGGTATAAAACGCTAAAAATCAAAAAAATATAAAATTTTTTACCATTATTTCTAATTTTATTGCACAATAATGCCTAATTGATAAATGGGAAAAGCAAATGAATACATTTGATAAAACCGATTTACGCATTTTGAATGCACTGCAACAAAATGGGCGATTGAGTAATGTAGAATTAGCCGAACGCGTGGCGTTGTCGCCATCGCCTTGTTTGCGGCGGTTAAAGCAGTTAGAAGACAGCGGCGTGATTGAACGCTATTCGGCACTGTTGTCGCCGGATAAAATCGGTTTGGGTTTGCAGGCGTATATTCGTGTTACGCTGGCAAAAAATAAGGAAATTCGTGCCGCCTTTGAATTAGCGGTGCGAGACTGGGAAGAAGTGTTAAGTTGCTTTGCGATGACGGGCGAGACCGATTATATTCTGCATGCTTTTTTTGTGGATATGGACGATTTTTCGCATTTTATTTTGGATACGCTCCTGTCGAGAACAGGCGTTTTGGACGCAAAATCGAGTTTCGTTTTGAAAGAAGTCAAACACACCACTTCACTGCCATTGAAACATATTTTGGATAATTAAAACGGTATATTTCAGGCAGCCTGAAAAGATAAATTTAACAAACGGATTTGTTCGCATCTAACGATGCTCACGATGTTTTTACAAATAAGCAAACTCCGTTAGGAGTGAGCAAATCCGTTTGTTCATTTAAAATGAAAAATAATTTTCAGGCAGCCTGAAAATTATAAACACAA
>JAFWRB010000119.1 GCA_017508845.1 Neisseriaceae bacterium
CGCCCTGCGTTAATGCCGATGCCCGCCCGTTGCGACACATATTTCACAATAGACGAAGTTGTGGCGTTAATCGAATCCAAACTGTCATCGCACTCAATCAGCACGCAAGAACTAAACTGACGAGACGGCGTTCTCACCCCTGCCATAATTGGTGTTGGCAACGAAATTTTGAATAAACTTACCGCATCGTAGAATTTTTTAATATAAATCAATCGCTTATCTTTTGGATATTGCGAAAACAAACACATTGCCACAAGCATATACAAAAACTGCGGACTTTCAAACACCTGCTTGGTAACACGGTCTTGCACCAAGTATTTGCCTTCTAATTGCTTGACCGCCGCATACGAAAAATTCATATCACGGCAATGGTTAATATATTGATTTAATTCATTAAATTCCTGTTCCGAATAATCGGTGAGCAACGCCTGATCATAGCGTTTTTCTGCCACCAATTTTTTCACATGATCAAACAAATGCGGCGGTTCAAAACCGCCAAAAGCGATTTTACGCAAATGAAAAATATTCAACCGTGCGGCAAGGTATTGATAATCAGGCGATTCTTCGCTAATCAAATCCGCCGCCGCCTTGATAATGGTTTCGTGAATATCATAAGTGCGAATGCCGTTGTAAAACTGAATATGCGACTTCAACTCCACCTGCGACACAGAAACATTATTCAAGCCGTCCGCCGCCCAAGTAATGACTTTGTGAATTTTATCTAAATCAATTGGCTCTAATCTGCCGTCCCGCTTGGTTACTTTCAGTTTTGAAAAATCGTTCATCACACACCTTGATAAAAAAACGAAAAACACTACATATAGTGTTTGAAAAAGAATTTAACCACAATATATAGTATTTTCTCCTTATTCGCAATGGACAAAAATCAAGGTTTTGTAACAGTGTTTGTTTTTGTTGAAAATTTATTTTTGAGCCTGCCTGAAAGAAGTGGTAAAAAAGGTCGATTTGAGTCAAAAGCATTGTTGCGACTTGAAGCAGTAAAAACAAATAATATATATAAAACAATGTATTGTATTTTTCAGATTACCTACTTCTAAATAACTACTACGAATATATGTAAAACAATCTCCCGTTATAATGCGTCAGACAATTATTTGGGTCATATTCAAACACATTAACGGCAATATCAAAACAACTTTCAGGCTACCTGAAAACAAAAAAATGCAGGTTTTCGCCTGCATTTTTATTATTTTAACGATTTATTTTTTCTCATCTTTTTTAGTCGCAGGTTTTGCGGCTTGTGGTTTGGGGGTATTTTTTGCGGGAGCGACTTCGATTTCTTTTTCTACTTGTTCATAAATTTTATCGCCGATTCCCTTTACCTGTTTCAATTCTTCTTTATTTTTAAAGCCTCCGTTTTGCTTGCGATATTCCACAATCGCCGCCGCTTTGGCTTTACCGATACCTGGCAAGGCTTCTAATTCATCGGTGGTTGCAGTGTTTAAATTAACAGCAGCCAACGCCAAAGACACACCGAAAACAGAAACAGCAGAAAAAATCAATTTTTTCAACATGGTAAATACTCCCATTGTTTTGTTAATCGAACAAACATTTTAATGCAACGCAACAAATAAATGCAACCTTTTCAGACAGCCTGAATACCATATTTCATCAATTAGGACATTTTATGCAACACATTCAAACATTCTTACCGCTTGAATAATGTGCTAACAACCACGCTGCTAAATCATCATCAGCCCAAAAGTACGCAGGTAGCACTTGCAACACTTCGGCAATTTTGGCAAGCGTTCCCCAGTCTGGTTGATGAATACCGTTTTCATAACGGTTAATACGCGTACTGGCAACACTCTCGTCCAAGCCTATGACAATGCCTAACGCTTCCTGCGACAACCTCTGCCGTTTGCGTATGTCTTTCAGACGCACGGTAAAAATCTGCTGTAAATTCATAGTCGTTTTGTTATGTGATAAACAAAAATACGAATATCGTAGTATTTAGGAAAAATAGAGTTTCAGGCAGCCTGAAAGCGTACGCCTAACAACATTTGCTCCCAGTGTTTGCTTATAGAGTACTCTATAAGGGCAGGCTTGACAAAGCCTGCCCGTACAAAAAATTTTTTACAGGAGCAATTTACCATGAATACAAATGAAAAAACAATTTTAATTGCCAAAATGTATGTCGGAAATTATTTAAACGAAGGTGAAAATATTGGACATGAAATAATCAATTTATTCAAAGACGATAACGGTAAAAATTATATTTTTATCACACCTTATGGTAATGTAAATAATATTAACAATATTGAAACGGTTTTGATGATTGGAAAAACCGAAAACGGAGTTACTGAAATAATTGCAAAAGCAACTGACTTAACTCCTGTTTATGATGATGACGGATTAAATCAGCAAAGAAATTATATTGATAAAAATAATATTAAATATGCCGGTATTAAATTGTATGATTTTTTTAAATATAATACTTATAAACAAGAAAAAGAAAAAATATTTTATATTACTTTTCAAGCAGGAAATGTATTATTTCCAAAAGAAAAAATATACTTAACAGAAGATAAAAGAAAAGAAAAAGATAATTGCATATTTATATCATTAGGTCTTCCAAGACAAAGCATGCATCAATTTTATGATGAAAATGAAAAATCATTCAATAATTTAATTAATGACGAAACGAAATGGGAAACAGAAAATAAAACCAAAAAATTATCAAATAATCTAAATTTTAACATAATGTTAAATAGATTTATCAAAAAAATAATTGATAATGAAAAGAACAAGTAAAAAATATTATTGTCCGCTAAATTTTTTCAGGCAGCATGAAAAATTGTTAAATCTTAACAAAAGGAACTTCAAAATGTTGTACAACAAAACAAACAAATCTGTTTTTTCCGTTCTGTGTATCACTGCAATGATTGCACTATCTTTAACTGCTTGTAAAAAAAATAGCGAAAAACAAAACGCTGTTGAAGAACAACATCCTGTTGTTCAACAAAATAATGCAAAAAATAATAAGCAACCTGAAAACAAACAAGCAATGTCGAAAAATCAGGAAAAAACAGAAAATGAATATCCAATTAAGGATATAAAAGAAGGCCTGAGATATCAAAACGAAGCCAAACAAATTGTGTTAATGTTAGATTATTGCTTTAAAAATCGATCACCAGAAATTTGCGAAAATATCGCAGATATATATAATGGTGGCATTGTTAATGGAAAAATAAAAATTGCTAATAATACCAAAGAAAAAATTAAACAACAGTTTAATTTGAATGTTGATGAAGAATTTAAAGTGTATGAAAAAACTAAACAAAAAATAAAAGAAATTGAGAAAAAACAAAAAGAAGGTTTGATTTCAAAAAATGAAGAATATAAATTAAAAGAAATGGTTAAAAAAAATACAAGAGAGCAAGGGTATATAGCAAATTATCGTGAATTAGAAGAGTATGAAAGATTTTTAGAAGAAATTGAAAAACGATTAGAATCCAAAAAAAATGATGCTATGGAAGCATCAAGAAGAAATTGGCCCAATGCTTCTGCTGAATGGGAAACATATCATGAAAGGATAGAATCATTAGATGCCGAAGATAAAATAAAAGAAACCATTTTTAAACTGTATTTTTTGGCGTGTTCCGACTCCTACAGTAATTGGCGTAGTAATATAGTGAATTTTAGTTGGAGAACTATAGAGCCACATGGTTCTACTACTGCTTGCCATAAGGCAATTTCATCTTTGAATAGTGTTGCTTTTCGCACAATAGGCTATCCAGTAACTCGTGTAAAAATAAAAAATTCTGATTATTTAGACATATACGGTGGTATATGTAGAAGTAAAAAAATCTCTAATGCATGTATTTTAGCAGGAGATACTGTATTTAATCAGGAAATTATGGGAGATATGAAATACGGAGCAGCATATGATTTTTACAATCTGGCTGATGAAAAAACACCAGAAGTAGAAGAGAGAATAGCATTTATACAGCAAGTTAGTAGGTATTTGTCAAGAGGAAATGGTGAATGTTCTGCTTACCGCGACTATCATCACTTGGATTCTTTAGCCAAACTCACTCGTGTTGGAACAGAACCAAAAGATAGAATGAATCATATATGGAACATCATTAAAAGTGATACCTGTATTGCCATAGATGAAAATAAAAATTTATTTTTTGAAAATGTGGCAAACATAAAACAGAAACAACAACAAAAACAACAAGAAAAAGAAGAGTTTTTGAAATCTATCAATGCTCCGATAAATTAAATTCAGGCTGCCTGAAAAACTTAATCTAAAAAAACAAAAGGACTTGAATTTCAAGTCCTTTTTTAACGCTTTTAAAACCTTTTCAGGCTGCCTGAACGGCTTGACTGCATGCGTCTTGGTCAAGCAGTGTGCGAATGTGTGCAGTTGCCGCACGAGATAAAGGATCAACATCGTAGCCGCCCTCTAACACCGACACCAAATGACCGTTGCAATTTTTCTTCGACCAGCATTTTAATTGACGCGTAATCCACGCAAAATCGGCCTCGGTAAAGGTGAAACTGCCCATATCATCATCGCTGTGTGCGTCAAAACCTGCACTGATAAACACCATTTCAGGTTGAAACTCGTTGATTTTGGGCAACCACTCTTCCAAAAACTTCTCGCGAAATTCCAAACCGCCTGTGCCTTCGGGCATAGGCATACCAATAATATTGGGGTTAGAGCCAATTTGTTTGTCGCCACTGTATGGGAAAAATGGATGCTGGAAGACCGACAGAAACATCACTCGCTCATCGTTTTTGAAAATATCTTCCGTGCCGTTGCCGTGATGAACATCAAAATCCACAATCAGCACACGCGACAGATTGTATTTTTCCATAGCATACGCCGCTGCCACAGCGACATTATTGATAAAGCAAAAACCCATTGGAAAATTACGACCTGCATGGTGTCCTGGCGGACGAATGGCACAAAAGGCGTTAAGAATTTCGTCATTCATCACCATATCCACTGCTTTAACCACTGCTCCTGTGGCATATTGAATGGCAGGAATGGTGCCGCTGTTCATTGCGGTATCGCTATCCAAACGGTTTGTTCCTGTGGTCGGTGCAGAATCAAACAAGGCTTTGACATATTGTTCATCATGCACACGCAACCAGTCTTCTGTATTTCCGACAGGTGCTTCAACCAAATACAAAGACCCAAACACACCCTCCTCCATTAAGCGTTGCTTAATACCTGCTAAACGATTGGGCGATTCTGGGTGCCCCTCACCCATATTATGACCCAAGCAAGCGGTGTGATAAATAAATGCAGTACGATTGGATTTCGACATTTTCATCACCTTTATCAGAGTACATTTCTTATAAGACACAATGATACTCCTTTTATTAAGCCAATGAGAAACGGAATATATTGCACTGCATTGTTATTCAAAGATAAAATTTTTTATGCTGTATTTTCAGGCAGCCTGAAACGCTCTTTAACAAAATACAAAAAAAGTGGAAAAAATTTTATTATATTAAATCAATAAATTACAAAAAAAATGTTGCACTTCGGAAACGCACTGCACCGCAATATAAAAATATATCATTTATATTGCAATGCAAAAGAAAAGCCTATTTTTCAGGCAGCCTGAAAAGCAAAAAAACGCTTTCGATTAAAACAAAATCGAAAGCGTTTCTATTTTTAGATTTTCAGGCTGCCTGAAAGATATTTTCAAGCACACCCGCAAGCAAAATTATTTATCTTCCATTGGTACAACGGCGATTTTGACATTTGCCACTGCGTCGTGGTGCAAAGCGATTTCAATGTCGTATTCGCCGACTGCTTTCAAAGGACCATCAGGCAAGCGAACGGTTGATTTCGCCACTTCCACGCCCAATGCTTTGGCTGCTTCGGCAATATCGGAAGTGGTAACCGAGCCGAACAATCTGCCGTCCATACCTGCTTTTTGAGCAATGGTAATAGTTTGACCGTCTAATTTTTCTTTGCTGTCATTAGCGGCTTTCAAGATTTCTGCTTGACGGGCTTCAAATTCTGCACGGCGTGCTTCAAATTCTGCCAAGTTTTCTTTATTAGCGCGTTTGGCTTTGCCTTGTGGAATTAAATAATTGCGTGCGTAGCCGTTTTTCACATTCACCACATCGCCCAAAACGCCCAAAGAACCGACTTTTTCTAACAAAATAATTTGCATAATCATCACTCCTTATTATTTATGTTGGTCGGTGTAAGGCAACAATGCCAAGAATCTTGCACGCTTAATAGCGGTAGAAAGTTGGCGTTGATAATGCGATTTCGTGCCAGTAATACGGGCAGGAATGATTTTGCCGTTTTCGGCGATAAAATCTTTCAGAATATCCACCGCTTTGTAATCGACTTCTTTGATACCTTCAACGGTAAAGCGGCAGTATTTTTTGCGTTTAAATGTTTGTCGTGCCATTTGTTTAACCTTTATTCAATTCGTTCAATTCGTTGTATATGCAATATCAGTTCAGGATTGCGAATACTTTTGCTATTCAAAAAGCCTGTTACTTTTACCTTATCGCCCACATTCAAAACGCTATTTTGTGGGTTAATCTGTTTGGCAGATAGCGTAAAAGCGGTTTTACGGCCTTGTCCTGCTTCGATTTGTTCGGACTTATGTTCCAAAAGCAAACTTAAAACAGGTGTGCCGCTGGGCGTATATCGCACAGGTTCGAGTGCGACAATCACGGCTTCTAAACAGATATTGTTGCTCAAAACTTATGCTTCTTCCACCACAACGGTTTCAGTAACTTCCACTGCCACCGTTTCGGTTTGACGACCGCCTGTTTGACCTGTCAGAAGATTTTTGCTTTTTTCTTCTTTCATCATCGGCGATGCCGCAGTTTCAGCGTGATTCATTTTGATGGTCAAATGACGCAACACCGCATCGTTAAAGCGGAAAGCGGTTTCAATTTCTTCCACAGTTTCAGGCGTACATTCGATGTTCATCAAAACATAATGTGCTTTGTGCAGTTTGTTGATTGGGTAAGCCAACTGACGGCGACCCCAGTCTTCTAAACGGTGAATAACGCCACCATTTTCGGTAATGGTGTTTTTGTAGCGTTCGACCATAGCGGACACTTGCTCGCTTTGGTCAGGATGCACGATAAAAACGATTTCGTAATGTCGCATAAATGCTCCTTTTGGCTATTTAAAAACTTTCCGCTATGCGAAAAAACGGAAAGCAAGGTTTGAAAAGGGCAGAATTCTATATGAAAAATAATGATATGTCAAATTGATATTGCCCGTTCAGGCAGCCTGAAAACAAGGTTTAGTTGATACGAAGTATCAACCTTTAACAAACGCAGTTTGTTAAAGTGGATTGCGAAGCAATCAAACCGAAGTTTCTACGAGCCGTAAGGCGAAGTTAAACCATTTTTTTATCATACTCAATCAACATTTTCATTTTTCGTACATTTGTTTCACCTGATATAATCCGCCATTCTTTTTTATATGCTTGAACACGCATTTAGCGTCGCCTTGCGGCTCGCAGAAACTTTGGCTTGTTTGCTAACGCAAACCCCTTTATTTACTTCGTAAATAAAGATTTTACCTAACGGTAAAATAAGCCTTGTTTTCAGGCAGCCTGAAACAATAGGAAAAAATCTATGGCAACACAACAAAAATCGCTTTCCGAATGGCTTACTGATTTAGAAGACGGGGTTTATGGCGGTAAGATTGATTTGGGTTTGGAACGCATCACAAAGGTTAAAAACGCTATGGCGTTACACCCCGCTTGCCCTGTGATTAGTGTCGGCGGCACGAATGGCAAGGGGTCGGTGTGTGCGTTTTTGACGGCGATTTATCGCGAAGCAGGTTACAAGGTTGGCACACTCACCAGTCCGCATTTGTTGCGGTTTAACGAACGCATTGCGATAAATGGCAAGCCTGTTGATGACAATACCATTATCCAAGCCTTTGAAAAAATTGAACAATCTCGCGGCTCAACCGCACTATCCTATTTTGAATTTAATGCACTCGCCGCTGTATTGATTTTTATAGAAGAACAAGTTGATGTGATGATTTTGGAAGTGGGTTTAGGCGGACGCTTGGACGCGACAAATGCGTGGGATAGCGATGTGGCGGCTGTGGTGTCGATTGATTTAGACCATCAGCATTTTTTGGGCGATACTGTGGAACAAGTGGCGTTTGAAAAAGCAGGTATTTTTCGTGCCGATAAACCTGCGATTTGCGGTCAAAATCCGCCGCCCCAATCAATGATAGATTATGCCCAAAAAATCGGCACGCACTTATTATCGTTTAAGAGCGATTTTAATATTGCGTATAAAGATGAAAAACAATGGAATTTTCAATTTCAACCACAAAATAATGTTTCAGGCAGCCTGAAAGCAAAAAAACGCAACGCTCTGCCCATTCCTGCCTTGCGGGGCGATTATCAACTCAACAATGCCGCTGTTTCTTTGGCGGTGATTGAATGTTTATTTAACCGCCTGCCTGTGGATAATGGAGCCATTCGGCAAGGTTTATTGCTTGCGGAAAATGCGGGGCGTTTTCAGGTTTTGGCGGGGAGACCGATTCGTGTTTTAGATGTCGGACACAACCCGCACGCAGCGTATGCCTTAAAGAAAAACTTACGCAAATTGCCATTTGCCCAAAAATGCACAGCGGTTTTTTCTATGCTTGCCGATAAAGATATGGAACAAGTGATTGATATTATTAAAGAAGAATTTGATGAATGGTATATTGCACCATTAGATTTGCCGCGTGGCAGAACAGCGGAAAATATTCAGGCTGCCTTAATCGGGGCTGGCATATCAGCGGATAAAATCACTATTTTTAACAATATAAAAAAAGCGTGGGAAACTGCACTAAATAATGCAGGCGAAAATGATAGAATAATAGTTTTTGGTTCATTTCATACCGTAGCCGAAGCCATGTCGGCACGACAATATTAAGGAAAGCCCTACAATGGATACTCGTGAAGAATACGAACAACTCAAACGCAAAAACCGCAATCGCCTAATCGGAGCGATTGTGTTGGTTGCCGCTATTGCTTTGATTTTGCTGGCGGTTACCGATAAAAAAACACCGCCGCAAGAGCCCGAAGTGAAAATCGCAGGCAAAACACAACCTGTTGAAAAACCTGCGGATTTACCGCCTCCACAAGAAGAAACGCAGCCTGAAAAACCTGCACAAGAGCCGATTATTATCGACACAGTGGCTCAACCCGAATTGCCGTCTGACCCTGTAATCGACACGCCAAGCGAGCAAAAGGTTGAACCCAAACCTGTAAAACCTGTTGAAAAAACAGAGAAAAAACCCGAAACCAAACCCGTGAAACCTACGGAAAAACCGCAAAAAACGCCTGAAAAAACCGCCAAGCAACCTGAAAAATCGGCAAAACCCTCGCCCAAAGATATTTTGGAAGGCAAAGCGAGCGGCAACTATTTTGTGCAAATGGGTGCATTCAAAACCCAAGCCCAAGCCGATACACAACGAGCCAAACTCGCCCAAGTGGGCATATCATCGCAAATTCAGCAAGGCAAAGATAAAAACGGCAATACCGTGTATCGCGTGCGTTCAGGTTCGTTGAATAAAGCGGACGCGGAAAAAATTCGCGACACCGCAAAAACGCATAAATTTGACGCAATGATTGTAAGTCAATGACATTATTCGATATTATCGCTCTTGTTGTCATCGCCATTTTCGCCATTATTTCCGTTTTGCGTGGATTTGTTGGCGAAGTGGTGTCCATTGCCCGCTGGGTTTTGGGCATAGCATTAGGCTGGGCGTTCTGTCCTTTTGTCGGTGCAACGGTTTTTGGCTTTATGCAAAACCGCAACTTGGCAAACGCCGCCGCCTTTTTGCTGATATTCTGTGCCGTTTTTGTGTTGATGTTTGCACTCAATAAACTATTGACTAAATTCGTCAAATTCATCGGCTTGGGCGAAATCAACCGCTTATTAGGCGGTGCAATCGGCACAATCAAAGGCATTGCCGCTGTAACGGTTGCGGTTATTCCACTCTCGCACACGCCCTTAACGCAACACGCAGAGTGGCAAAACGCATTGTCTGCCCCCACATTTGAATACTTGGGTAGTCGCCTTTTACCTTATATTCCCAACACTTCGGGCTATATTAAAAACAACATCCCAGCATCTCCCAAAATGCCGCAAACTTTGCCTAATGCAAATGAAAAAACAGAAACGCTGCCTGAAAATAATATGAAGAAATAATCTTTCAGGCAGCCTGAAACAGTGTTTGACAGCAGTCCAAACGAAATTCGCCCCAAGAAGATAAAATTTTGAGATAATCGCAGGGCAAAAAACTCGGAAACTTTTCACTTTGCCTATAAATGTGGGCGTAGATTAAGTGAAATACTTTTTCAGGCAGCCTATTTACCGCTTTTCAGGCAGCCTGAAAGCAACAAGGAATAACACTATGTGTGGCATATTAGGTATTGTGGCAGCAACGCCTGTCAATCAAGAAATCTATGACGGTTTGCAAGTATTGCAGCACCGTGGGCAGGACGCCGCAGGGATTACCACTTTTGACGGCACGATGTTTCGCAGTTTCAAGGGCATAGGTATGGTGCGAGATGTGTTTCACACCCGCAATATGCGAGATTTAACAGGCAACGCAGGCATTGCTCATGTACGCTATCCCACAGCGGGCAATCGCAACGACCCCGAACAAGCCCAGCCGTTTTATGTCAATTCGCCGTTTGGCATATCGTTCGCCCACAATGGTAATCTCACGAACACCGAACAATTAGTATCTGATGTTATCAACAAAGATTTTCGCCACATTAACACCACTTCCGATTCGGAAATTCTTTTGAATGTTTTGGCTTTTGAACTTGAAAAATCCGTTTTAAGCAGCAATCACAAAAAACTCACGCCCGAAATTATTTTCAACGCCGTACGCACCTTACATCAACGCGTTTCAGGTGCATACGCTGCTGTGGCTTTAATTGCAGGCTATGGACTGCTCGCTTTCCGCGACCCATTTGGCATTCGCCCTTTAATTTTAGGCAAAAGACGCAATGCTTTGGGCGGTTTTGATTATTCCGTTTCGTCCGAATCGGTTTCTTTTTCTGCCACAGGTTTTGAAATTGTGCGTGATATAGCCCCTGGCGAAGCCGTATTTATTGACTTTTCAGGCAGCCTGAAAGCACAAATTTGCACCGACGCATCACAACTTTGTCCTTGTTTATTTGAATATATCTATTTTGCCCGTCCCGATTCGGTGATAGACGGCGTTTCCGTGTATCAAGCCCGTTTAGAAATGGGGGCGATTTTGGCTCAAAAAGTCAAAACCGAACTACCGCACGACATTGATGTCGTCATGCCGATTCCCGACACCAGTCGCCCGTCTGCATTAGAATTAGCAAGGCATTTGGGTTTACCTTATCGTGAAGGTTTAATCAAAAACCGCTATATCGGTCGCACATTTATTATGCCAGGACAAGCAGTGCGTAAAAAATCGGTGCGACAAAAACTCTCGCCGATTGATTGCGAATTTGCGGGCAAAAATGTGTTATTAGTTGATGATTCGATTGTGCGTGGCACAACCAGCCGCGAAATTGTTGAAATGGCAAGATTATCGGGAGCCAAAAAAGTATATTTAGCGTCTGCCGCACCCGAAGTGCGTTATCCAAATGTGTATGGCATTGATATGCCCACCAAAGCCGAGTTAATTGCCAACGGCAGAACCCCACAACAAATCGCCGCCGAAATCGGTGCAGACGGCGTGGTGTTTCAAGACTTGGCACAATTAGTACAATGCGTTGCTAAACTCAATCCTGCCATACAAGGTTTTGACACTTCTTGCTTTAACGGCAAATACTTGGCAGGCAATATTGATGAGCAATATTTAGACAATTTGGCACAGCAGAAAAGCAAAAGTGGTTAGATTACTCTTTCAGGCAGCCTGAAAACATTATCAAAGCGTTACCTAAATAATATATCCGTTTTACCACACGGCAAAACAAAAAATCCATTGCTCACTGCTCATTGCTAACTGCTCACTGTCTTTCAGGCAGCCTGAAAC
>JAFWRB010000120.1 GCA_017508845.1 Neisseriaceae bacterium
GGTTTGGCAGAAGTGATTAAATATGCTTTGTTGGGTGATAAAGACTTTTTGGCGTGGTTAGAGCAGAATATCACGGCGTTAATGCAACACGATGCAGATGCTTGGAGCAAGACAGTAGAAAAATGCTGTGCGAAGAAAGCTGAGATTGTGTCGGCAGACGAAAAAGAAAGCGGTGTGCGTGCTTTGCTTAATTTAGGGCATACTTTTGGGCATGCGATTGAAACCGAAATGGGCTATGGCAACTGGCTGCACGGCGAAGCAGTTGCCGCAGGTATGGTTCTTGCGTGTCGATTATCCGAAAAAATGGGTTATATCACAGCGAACGACACGCAACGCGTACAAACGTTGTTAGCGGCAGCAAATCTGCCTACCCAACCGCCACACTTTGCTTTTGACCGCTGGTTAGAAAATATGCGGCACGATAAAAAAGTGCAGGGCGGCAAAATGCGTTTTGTGGTTTTACACGAGTTAGGCAAGGCGGCGATTGCTGAATGTAATGAGAGCGAATTATTGCGTTCGGCTTTACAAGAATGGCTGCCTGAAAATTGAAACCAATCGTGTAGTGAGCAAGTTGCCCATTCTACGATTTATTTGCCCCTTAAAAACAATTTATCCAAGTCGTCCAAACCTAATTCAATCCAAGTTGGTCTGCCGTGATTGCACTGGTTGCTGCGTTCGATTGTTTCCATTTGTCGCAATAAAGCGTTCATTTCAGGCAGCGTCAAGTATTTGCCTGCTCGGGCGGATGCGTGGCAGGCGGTTGTGGCCAGTATGTGATTTTCTAATGCGGCGACTTCGTTACTGCTACCAAATTCAGCGATTTCGTGTAACAGCGTTTTGACTAATGCCACGCCGTCTATGTGCGGCAAGTCTTTGGGTATGCTGTAAATAACAATTTCATTATCTTGATTTTTAAGAGAAAAACCGTATCCTAACAGTAATTCGCCATTATCTATCAGTGTGGCGATTTCTTCGTTTGTGGCCTGAAATTTCAGCGGTATCAACAAGGCTTGGGCAGGAATTTTGCCTGTTTGTTTTTGCGTTTTTAGGCGTTCATATGCCACTCGCTCGGCGGCAGCGTGCATATCAACCAAAACCAAGCCGTTTTTATTTTGTGCCAAAATATAAATGTGGTGTAATTGTGCTAATGCAAAACCTAATGGCGGTATATCTGCTTGATTTTCAATAAAATCTAAATTTTCAGGCTGCCTGAAAATAGACGCTTCGTCATCATCAATTGCATCGTTATTGCCGTAAAATGGGGCATATTTTTGCAGAATATCACTTCGTTCTCGCAGTTTCAGGCTGCCTTGTTGTGCGGAAATATTATACGATACAGGTCTATTTTTATATGTATTATCAATACCTTGCGTTTTGAATACTTCACCAAAAACCGCAGACGGCGAACTGATTGAAGCAGTGTCGCCTGCATTTGTTTTAGACAAAACTTTGTGCAACGAATGTACGATAAATTGATGAATGGCAGACGCATTTCTAAACCGCACTTCGGTTTTTGTGGGCGAAACATTGACATCAACTTCTTCAACAGGCAAGGTTAAAAACAGCACAAAAGACGGCGTGATTTGATTGTGCAACACATCGCGATACGCCTGTTTGACGGCGTGTGTGAGCGTTTTATCACGCACAAAACGGCGATTGACAAAACAATATTGCTCGGACGACTTGCCGCCGTCAAAAGTGGGCTTGGCAATAAAACCGTTTAATTTCAATGTGTTTGCGTGTTCATTTACAGGCAATGAGGCTGCCTGAAATTGTTTTCCCATAATTTCGCCGACACGCTCATCAAGTGATTGAATGGGCAATTTCAAAATATTTTTGCCGTTGTGCGTGAGCGAAAACGCAATGTGCGGATTTGCCAAAGACAGGCGTTCAACTGTGTTCAAACAATGGGCATATTCTGTGGCTTCGGATTTCAAAAATTTCCGCCGTGCAGGCGTGTTGAAATAAATTTCATTGGCTTCAATCAGCGTGCCATTGTCGCCTGCGGCAGGGGAAATCTCGCCCAAAACGCCGTCTGCGGCTTCGATTTTATAAGCGTGCGGTGCGTCTTTGGTTTTGGAAACGAGCGACAAACGCGTTACAGACGCAATGCTCGCCAAACCTTCGCCACGAAAACCCATAGTCGCCACGCGTTCTAAATCGGAAAGCGACTGAATTTTGCTGGTTGCGTGCCGTGATAAGGCGTTCATCAAATCGTCCTGCTCAATGCCTAACCCATTGTCTTTAATACGCATTTGCTTCACGCCGCCTGCGGTAAGTGTAATGTCGATTTGCGTTGAACCCGCGTCAATGCTGTTTTCTATCATTTCTTTCAAAGCCGCCGCAGGGCGTTCAACCACTTCGCCTGCGGCAATTTGATTGATTAAATGGTCGGGCAATTTGTGAATTTTGGGCATAACGGTTTCTCTTTATTTAATTTTCAGGCTGCCTGAAAAGGGGTATTTTAACGGTTTTCAGGCAGCCTGAAAGTATTTTAAATGCTGTTTGCTCAACAAGTATAAAAAGAACTTCTAAAAATTAAAAAATTAAAACAATCGGTTTTATTTTTAACAAACGAATTTGTTCGTATCTCACGGCACTCACGATATTTATTGATAAATACCAAAAATTCACGCGAAAACCGTTAGGTTTGAGCAAATCCGTTTGTTTATTTAAAAATGTAAAAATTACTGTAAATTTGAATTTTTGTCAGATACCCAAAAATTAAAAATAACTGGATTACCACGACTTGAACTTTGTTCAAATATCGCTTTTGACACTGGTTTTATTTTCAGACAGCCTGAAAAAATCGATTTTACAATCTATTTTTGTGTATAATGTTTCGCATAGTGCCTTTGGCTTAACGCATTTTCAACCCGCCTATCATAGCGGATTTACTCATAGCGAAAATGCCTGACCCAAAGGCTTTTTGTTTTATATGATTAGAGAAATTCTTTAACTTCACTTTGTTCGTTGAATGCTGTTTCGGGCTACCTGAAAATATATCGTTGTATCAACGCCTACGGCGTTGTGGTGGGCAGGAATGCCCACCCTATAATGAACGCCTTTTTGTTTTAAATTGAGTTTTGCAAAGGTTTCAGGCTGCCTGAACGATTTTTAATCCGTTAAAAATCAAATCTCAAACATTCCCTGCCCCAAAAATTCGCCTTTTTGAAAACCTGGTAGCGTAAAGAAATAGCCGCCGCCGAATGGGCGGATATATTCTTCCAGCGGTTCGCCGTTCATGGCGTTCTGCACAAAGATAAAGCCGTCATCTAAATTTGCTTGATAGATAATCATCAACAAGCCCACATCTAACTGTTTGTTTTTGGCTAAACCTAATGAGTAGTTAAATGGACGGCGTAATATGCGGTGTCGTTCCCAGCCTGCATTGCGTGGATTGCCAAGTCGCATATGGCTGTCTAATGGAATGCTGTTGCCATCACAGTTGCCTTTATCGCTTTCACAGTTGCCTGTGTAGTTTGGCGTGTCGCTCTCGTGTTTTTGTCCTAATGGGGCTCCGCTGTATTTTTCGCGTCCGAAAATGGTGTTTTGCTCTTGTAGTGGGGTTCTATCCCAAAATTCGACAAACTGGCGGATTAACCGAACCGCTTGGTAACTGCCATTTTTTGCCCACGCTGGTTCGTCTAAACTGTTTGCGGCTACCCCCGTCCATAAAACTTCGTTTGCGACTTTGTCATCAGATATATCGGGGTTGCCTGAACCATCGCGATAGCCAAATAGATTGCGGGCTGCCATTGCACCAGGCTCGGCTTTGGGCAACCAACCGTCTAATGACCAGCGTGGCACGGCAAATTTGGCGGTGTTTTTGATGATGTCGCGTAAGGCGTTTTGACAGGTTTCGGGCGAGTGTGCACAAAATTGTATGCTGATGTCGCCATCGCACCAGTCGGCATTGAGTTTGTCATTTGGAAAGCGTTTCATTTCTTTCAAACGCAAGGGTTTTTTGTCCGACAAACCAAAACGGTTGTCAAATAGACTGTCGCCCACGGAAACCGTAATCGTTAAGCCGTCTGACGGCAGATTTTTGCCTAATAAGCCGCTTGCTTCTGGCGGCAAGCGGGGGTCGGTGTCTTTGATTTCGCCTCCTTGCGTCAAAAATTCTATGCGAGCGGTTAAAATGCGAAAGTAATCAATCAGGCGATTTTTGTCGGTAATGGTTAAATCGAAAGTGGTTAAATTGCCAAACAACTGGTGCGGCGTTCTAATGCCTGCTTGATGAGAACCAAAGCAGTCGTAACGGTCGGCGTTTGGGTTTTCGTTTTTTACGGTTTTAGGCGTGTTTGTGGCAGTTTGTTCGGCTGATTTTTTGCCACAAGCAGTCAATAAAACAGCACTGCCTGCCATTGCCATAGCGGTTTTCATTAAATGCCGCCGTGAAGTGTTTGTTTGTGTATCCATAATAATGTTTCCTTATTTATTGTATAAAAATAGTCTGAATAAAAGTGCTTTATTCAGACATAAAAACACCTGTTTAATTAAAGGGTTATTTTATTGTAGGGTGGGTTTCCTAACCCACCAAACCGCCCAACAGGGCGGAATAAAAAAATCTCAAAATACAAAAGATTAACGCCTGCGGCGTTTGGTGGGTTAGGAAACCCACCCTACAAATGCGACAAACGCCTTAATTTAAGCCCAAAGTGCCGCGAAACTTCGCTAACTCTTCTGCCAGAGTGTTAATCGGCGTGCCTAAATTTTTGCGGTCTTCTTCGCTTAATTTGTCATACGGCAAAAAGCCGTCTGCCGTTTGGTATTTCGCCAAAATGTCATTCACCGTTTTCAGGTTGCTATCCACTGTTTGCAAGAGTGCTGGGTCTTTTTCGGCAATCACAGAACGGAATAATTCAACAATTTTTTCTGCCCCTTCCACATTTGCTTTAAAATCGGACAAATCGGTTTTGCTGTAACGGTCTTCTTCGCCCGAAATTTTCGAGCCTGCCACTTCTTCAATCAGCACCGCCGCACCGCCCACAACTTTATGTGGCGGAAAATTCAAAGCGTCAATTTCTGCCGCTAATGCTTTGACATCGGCGGATAATTTGTCTGCAATGTCTTGAACACCTGCCACAGATTTTTCTTCCCACAAAGCATATTCAATGCGGTGAAAGCCTGTAAATTCAGGGTCGGTAACGGTTTTGAAATCGTCTTCACGTGCGTCAATCGCAGGGTCGAGTTCGCCAAACAATTCTGCAATCGGCTCAATGCGTTCGTAGTGCGTGCGTGTGTCGGCAAACATTGCTTTGGCTTTTTCAATTTCGCCTGCTTTAACCGCTGCCACAAATGCATCTGTTTTGGCGACTAACTCTTTCGCTTCGGCTTGCACATACACTTTGTAATCCGCCAAAGGTTGTGCGAGTTTGGACATATCCGCCAAATTTTCAGGGGCTTTGAAGCCACTGTCGGTAACAATCAACTTGCCGCGTGGATTAGTCAGCAAGCCGCAAGTCATCGCATATTCACCAGGCATTAAAGTTACCGTCATTTTGTCGGTTAAACCTGGTGCAATATTTTCGCGTTCATCAACAACCATCACGCCTTCCAAAATTTCCCACTCTAATTTGCGGGCGGAATTATTCACAATATTAAAAGTGGTTTTGCCGCTGGGGACGGTCAATTCCATAGGCTCGCATTGCGTATCATTCACCGCAATATTCACTGTGCCGTCCGCATTTGCGGCAGGAGCGGCGTTATTGTTTTGAGCGGGCGTACTGTCCGCCGCAGGCGGCTGACAGGCTGATACAGATAAAATCATAGCGATAGATAACGCTAATGGTTTGATTTTTAACATAAAAAATTCTCCATAACAAAGAAACAAAAAAGTTTTCGTAACACCATAGGCATTGTGTATTGTTTTCAGGCAGCCTGAACTTTCTTTCTACTGCCTAAATAAAACCACGCCAACACAGGCAATAGGTAGGCGAAATACAGCACCGCATCACTCACGGTCGGCTGATGAACATAACCAAAAAAGCCGCCCAACAGCACGCCTAATGGGCTGTCTTCGTCTAACACTTTTGACCAGTCAAAAATAGACGAATATTCATACAAGCGTTGTTGCCACACATTCCACACGCCGCCCTCGTGCAACGCTCGGAATGAGCCCGCAAAGAGCCCTGCGGCAACAAAAATCAAAAATATACTGGTAATGCGAAAAAACCTTGCTAAATTGATACGCACACTGCCTTGATAAATCAAAAAGCCCACAATCACCGCAATTAAAAGCCCAGCAATCGCCCCAAGCGACATATTTGACAACGCCCCGCGTTGCGTGAGCACCGCAAACAGAAAAAACACGCTCTCCAAACCCTCACGCAACACCGCCAAAAACGCCATCGACACGAGAAACCAGCCAGACGCACTTTTAGACAAAGCCTGCTGCATAGAGCCGTGCAAGTTTTGTTTCATAGATTTTGCCGCTTTATTCATCCACAAAATCATATAAGAGAGCATCGCCACTGCAATCAGCCCGATAATACCGCCGACAAGTTCCTGCTGTTTCTGCGGAATTTCGCCCACGGTTTTATACAAAGCAAAACCCACAGCAAAACACAGAGCCACAGCCAAAGCCACACCGCCCCACACTTTGGACATTAAATGCGTTTTGCCCGACTGCCGCAAAAACCCTGCCACAATCCCCACAATCAAAGCCGCTTCCAAACCTTCACGCAGCATAATCAATAAAGCAATTAAAAAGTGTTGCATATTGTTTCGATATTCATTCTCATTTAAGAATGGTTATTATCCACAATATTAAAAACAAATGCAAATTATTTTCATCTTTGGAAAAGAAAAGTGTGCTTTTTGGGAAAGGAATAATGAAGTTTGCGGCAATGATATGGGTTTTCAGAGTGGAAAAAACCGATTTTGTTATGGCGTACGGCTCTTGCTTTTGACAGTATTTTTTCAGGCAGCCTGAAAATTATTCGCTACTTACTGCTCACTACTCACTATCCCAAACTACTCTCTCACATAAACCACTTCCACGCCGTTGTCGTCATCATCGTCAAAAGTGTCATCGTCAAAATCGTCTTTCAGGCTGCCTGAAAATGGGGTAGCCATCACATACTCACCACGCAGGGCGGAAAGCACGGCTTTGAAATCGGCGGGTAATTCGGTTTTAAACGACATTAATTCGCCTGAAACTGGGTGAATAAACTGCAACGCTTGGGCGTGCAGAGCCTGTCTGCCTAAATTTTGTATGGCGGCTTTGACTGCTTCATCGCAGGCGTGGCGTGGGTTGCCGTAAAGTGGGTCGCCTGCTAATGGGTGTTTTGCTTCACGCAAATGCACGCGAATTTGGTGCGTTCTGCCTGTTTCTAATGCACATTCAATATACGAATGCGTTGCAAAGCGTTCTAATACGGTTATATGCGTAATCGCAGGCTTGCCGCCAAATGGTACCACTGCCATTTTTAGGCGATTGTGTGGATTGCGTCCGATTTGCGTTTCAATTTTGCCGTCATACGGCACAACGCCGTTGGCAATCGCTCGGTAAATGCGTTTCACGCTTCGCTCTTGCAACTGGCGAATTAAATCGGTTTGAGCAGGCACGGTTTTGGCTACAACCATTAAACCTGTGGTGTCTTTATCCAAGCGATGCACAATGCCCGCTCGTGGCACGGTTTGCAAGGCAGGGCAATAGTGCAATAAGCCATTTAAAAGTGTGCCTGTCCAGTTGCCTGCTGCGGGGTGTACCACTAAATTTGCAGGTTTATCAATCACCAAAACGGCTTCATCTTCATAAACAATATTTAAAGGGATATTTTCAGGCGAAAAATTTGCCGTTTCCACTTTTTCAGGCAGCCTGAAAACAATTTTTTCACCGCCCACAACTTTCATTTTGGCTGACGCGACTTTATCATCAATCGATACAAAACCCTTTTTAATACAATCAGTTATACGAGAGCGAGAGTATTCAGGCAGCATTTTCGCTAAACACGCGTCCAAACGAAACCCTGCATATTGATTATCAATAATCAGTTCAATTTCGTCCGCAAGGCTCGAAACTTCGCTATAATCTTCACTTTCAAAATCAGACACATTCATCATAATATGAAAAAACTTGTTTTACCTTTAACCTTGTCCGTTGCCCTGCTCACCGCTTGTGCCACAAGCACCACAGACACGGACGCACAAATTACCCAAGACTGGCCAGTAGAAAAACTCTACACCGAAGCCCACGATGAGTTACAAAAGGGTAATTATACTCGTGCCGTCAAGTTATATGGTTTATTGAAATCGCGTTTTCCCTACGGTCGCTTTGCCCAGCAAGCCCAAATGGATTCGGCTTATGCCTTATATTTAGACGAAGAAAAAGATAAGGCTTTGGCAGAAATCGAGCAATTTCAACGCGATTACCCCAACCACAAAGATATGGATTATATTTTATATCTCAAAGGCACGGTGCATTTTAACGAAGATCGCTCGTTTATGAACAAAGTGGCTGCCCAAGACTGGTCAGACCGAGACCCCACGGCAAACCGTGAAGCCTATTTAACTTTTGCCGAACTTGTTAAACGCTACCCAAACAGCCGCTACGCAAATGACGCAAAAGAGCGAATGGTAAAAATTGTACACGCTTTGGGCGGACACGATATGGCTGTGGCACGGTACTATATGGAACGCGGAGCATATCTCGCAGCAGCAAATCGGGCAAAAAACATTGTAACAGGTTTTCAAAACACGCCATTTGTAGAAGAAGCGTTAGCGATGATGATGTCAGCCTATGAAAAAATGCAACAACCCACATTAGCACAAGACGCACGCCGCGTTTTGGAACACAACTACCCCGACAGCAAATATCTGACAACAGGCTGGAAAAACCCCAAAAAAGTAGCATGGTGGGATTGGCGTAGTAAGTAATTATTTAATTTTATTAAAAAAGACATTCTTATGGAATGTCTTTTTTTGTGGGATTTAGGTTTTAACTTCACGATGTTCGCTCTACTGCGTTTCAGGCAGCCTGAAACTGATTAATCGTTTCAGTACCAAGTTTCACTGACAAATATAGCAAGGTGGTTTTTGAAGCGACAGCATAGTCAAGCAACTTCAAAATTAAAATACTTTAATTCGTCTTGCCAAATGTTTTCGTTTTTGAACTTCCTTTGAGCATTCAAAAGCAAAATTTTTAAGTTATTTTGCCCTTATCTCATGGTTTTGGGATATTTATGTTCAAAATACAACATAAGTGAAAACAAGTGTTGTGCTATGCGAAAATTTTAAAATATCATCACAATCAACATGTTATTATCAACAACTTTTCTTTTATCTTCCAATAATGCTTTTTATGAAATTGACATATCTCAAACGCAAGGGGGATAATGCACACATAGGTGGCGGGTGTAATGACCTGCTGATGATTTTCCTCTATACAACAGGACACACAACAATGTTCAAAAAAAATCAAAACAAAAAATTGACGCTGATGACATTAGCATTGTCAGCATTGTTCATTTCTCCCATTTATGCCGCAGAAAGTGGCTCAATGGGTTACGATGAATCATACGACTCCAAAACTGGTGTTTATACCAGTGTGGATAGAGCAACAGGGCAATATTACACCTTTACCGTTCCTTTAAAATATGTGAAAGGTAATGGCTCATATTACTATACTTTTGAGACCGCACAAGATTATGTCAATCGTTATTTGATTGGCAAAAACATCAATGGCTTGGGTGATGTGATTGGTGGTGATTACAACTATGCAGAGAATCATCACTATGATTATGCTTTCCAGGGTTTGGGTAATGACCAACAATCTTTGCAATATTACTTAAACAGTGGTGTTTCAAGAACAGCATTAGAGCGTGCTTCTATGCAAGATAAAGTTGCATCAAGTCAAGGAGACACTCGTGTTTTAGTTTATGATACTGGTGTAGATTTGACTGCCAACAATATTGATGCGTCCAAAGTTGATACCCGCATGCAAGTTTATTTTGATCATTCTACTAATCAATTGACACAACAAGCAACTGGTGCGTTGGATTTGAATGAAGAGCAAGCCGCAAAATATCCTGATGCCAAATATCACGGTACCAATGTTACTTCTGTTATTCAAGAATTGGCACCCAATGCTTCCATTGGTGTTTATGTGGTTAATGGTATTGAATTGCCAGAAGATGCCGTTTATGTTGAAAGAAGAATCAATCGTGCGGTTGTTGGCGACACGAAACCCATTATCATTAATGCCTCCAATGGTGTTGAAAAAAGATTGCGTGACTATGACACTTCTTTTAGTCAGATGAATCGTTATTACAGCGGTCATTATTCCAATTCACCAGCTTACAATTACGGTGGTATGCGTGGCATTGCACAACAACTTAAAGACAACAATGGTTTGTTGGTTGTTTCTGCGGGTAATCAAGCTCACAATGATGTTTTTGGTGATGATTACTTTAATATCAGTTATGGCTTATTTGCCGCTCGTGAATATGGTGATGAGTTCAAAAATAACTACATTGTCGTAACGGGTTATGACGAAAATGGTGCCCACTTGTTTGACTCTTGCCATTACTGGAAAGATTTCTGTATTGCCGCTCCTGCTGATGTTGTCGTTAATGATAAAGAAAACTTTGGCACCAGTTTTGCTGCTCCTTTTGTGAGCGGTACTTTGGCATCTATCCAAAATCGTTACGATTGGATGACGGTTAAAAACTTGCAAGAAACCTTGTTCACTACCGCAACACCAATGGCAGATACCAATACCTATGGTCATGGCATTGTTAATTCTTTCAAAGCCATACAAGGTTACGGGCGCTTTGATGAAGAAACCGAATTAGATGTTAATGGTATCAAAGCACAGTATTATTTTGATAACAATATTAGCGGTAAAGGCGGTTTGATTAAGTTAGGTAAAAAATCCTTGGTGTTGAATGGGGATAATACCTATACGGGAAGAACCATTGTTCGAGAAGGTGAGCTGGTGTTGAATGGCACTAATAAGTCTAGAACAATAGTTAATAAGGCAGGAGTGTTAACTGTTGGTGATAGAGAAAATATTAGGACAGGTCGTGTTACAGCACCTGGAACAATTAATGCGTTAACTACTTCAGATCTTTACATTAATGGAACGCTGGAGTTAGAAAATAAGGGAACGATTAATAAATCTATCGGTTCTCGAGTTAGGGTTAATGGGGTTGCAACCTTTTCAGAGAGTAGTAGGATAAATGTCTCAAAGGTTGCTGACAATTATGTTAGTAAAAATGGCTCCAGGGAAATTATTTTTTCTACCAGAGGAATTTCTGGGACACCAAATGTTCGATTTACTTTGCCTGACCTAATAAATGGGAAGTCTTATGTAACAAGAACAAATATTTCTGTTGCAGTGAATCGTAAATCTGCCACTGTAGCGGCTTTAGAAGCCAAACAAACTCAATTCGAAGGCTTGACACAAAATGCTCAAACCGTTGATAAGTTCTTAAACGACATTGATATTGAATATATTGATGGCAAAGAGATTAAAGCCAATTCTGCGGCAATGTCTTTTGTGATGAGCAACAATTTGGATAAGACGATGTTTGAAAACGGTACGATGACTGCTCATCACGCTGTCGAAGAGATCAACTTAAACAAACAAGCTCACGATTTAGACTTTGCTGAAAACTTAAAGCATGGCAGCAATGTTTGGGTGAGTACTTCAACCGACCGCAATAGACTGAAATTAACAGGACTTGACGGTAAGAGTGAAGATTATTCTGTGTCCGTTGGTGTTGCCAAGAAAATTGGTGATGGCACAATCGGTGGAGCATTGAATACACCTAAATATCGTTGGCAAGAAAACTTTGAAGGTGCAAGCAAAACTGTAAAAGCCGATGGAGTTGGCGTTAATGTTGGTTATGCTCACGAGTTTGGTTCATATCGTGCCTTTGCTACGGCAAGTTATGACAAATTAGATGTCGATATGGGTAATTCCAAAAACAATGATGGTCATCAATATAGCGTTGCCGTAGGTGCAGAAAAAAACTTTGATTTAGGCAAATTAGATATTGCTCCATCATTGGCGTTGCAATACAGCAAGAGCAAAGTTGATAGCATTCGCATTAATGATAATGTGCGTGCGAAAGACATTGAAAGCCACAACACTTCGGTTGTTGCAGGCGTTTCTGCCAATTATGCTTTGTTGGATAGTTTGCGTCTGAAAGGCAATGTCAGCGTTGCTCAAGATTTAGAGCAAAAAACCAAGCATACTGCTGTTTATGATAACAAGTCTTATGGCGTTTCTGAACGAGAAGCTCCTAAAACGCGTTACAGTGGCACAGTAGGTATTGGTTGGAATCCAACGGTGAATACGGATATTTCCGCTAATGTGGGTTATACCGCAGGTAACCATTGGCATAGAACCGAAGGCAATGTGACATTGCGTTATAAGTTCTAAAATAGATTGTATTTGGTGCATATTGTACGAGAGAGATAACGCAAGTTATTTCTCTCGTGCCTATCAAATTGGGATCTGTATTAGATTAACAGTTATGATATACCGAAACCTTTGCAAAATTTCATTTTGGGGACTATCCCAATAAATGTCCGACTGCATTTATATTGTTCAGTAAGTCTGCTTTTATCTGTTTCCTTTCCGAATATTAAATGCCAGAGTGAAACATTCTTCTCATCTTAAAAATGTTCTCTGCAATTGTTGAATTTGTGGCATTGTTTGCTGTTTTTTATCATTCTTTTTGATGTGTTTGAAGTTGTAAAAAAGCATTTTTTGTATTCAAAGCCTTTAATCTTTCTTGAAACACGTAAGAATAAGACTTTCAGAACTTGTTGGCATTCATTTTATATACTTATGATCGAAAAAGTCCGGCAATTTTTTTGGAGATTGTTTGTAGTTTAGTTTTGCCTTTTCTCATAATGGCAGTAGAAATTTAAAAGGTATTTCAGGCAGCCTGAAAGCCCTGATTTATGCTAACATTAACAGTTTTTCAAATTTTAACGGATATTTCAAAATGACAACCATTTTACAAAGCGTCCCAGTGGGACAAAAAGTGGGCATTGCCTTTTCGGGCGGTTTGGATACTTCTGCGGCTTTATTGTGGATGAAGCAAAAAGGAGCGTTGCCTTATGCTTATACCGCAAACTTGGGGCAGCCTGATGAGAGCGATTATGACGCAATCCCTAAAAAAGCGATGAATTACGGTGCAGAAAATGCCCGTTTAATTGACTGCCGTAAGCAATTAGCGTTTGAGGGCGTTGCTGCCATTCAGTGTGGGGCGTTTCACATTGCCACAGGTGGCGTGCCGTATTTCAACACCACGCCTTTGGGGCGTGCGGTTACAGGCACGATGCTGGTTGCGGCAATGAAAGAAGACGGCGTGCATATTTGGGGGGACGGTTCAACTTTCAAAGGCAATGATATTGAACGCTTTTATCGTTATGGCTTGCTCACTAATCCGCAGTTAAAAATCTACAAACCTTGGCTTGACCAAACATTTATTGACGAATTGGGCGGTCGTGCTGAAATGTCGGCGTTTTTAACCACAAACGGTTTTGATTACAAAATGTCGGCAGAAAAAGCCTATTCAACTGACTCGAATATGCTTGGTGCAACGCACGAAGCCAAAGATTTAGAGTATCTGAATAGCGGCATTAAAATTGTGCAACCGATTATGGGCGTGGCGTTCTGGAAAGACGAAGTTCCCATTCAAAAAGAAGAAGTTACCGTGCGTTTTGAAGAAGGCGTGCCTGTTGCCATTAACGGTAAAACATATGGCGATTTAGTCGAGTTGATTATGGACGCAAACGCCATTGGCGGACGGCACGGTTTGGGTATGTCTGACCAAATTGAAAACCGCATTATTGAAGCCAAATCGCGTGGCATTTACGAAGCCCCCGCAATGGCATTGCTGCACGCCACATACGAACGCTTGCTCACAGGTATTCACAATGAAGATACCATTGAACAATACCGCATTAACGGCTTGCGTTTGGGCAGACTGTTGTATCAAGGACGCTGGTTCGACAGCCAAGCCTTAATGTTACGCGAAACCGCACAACGCTGGGTAGCCAAAGCGATTACTGGCGAAGTAACGCTTGAATTGCGTCGTGGCAACGATTACAGCATTTTAAATACTGAATCGCCAAACTTAACCTACGCCCCAGAACGCTTGTCGATGGAAAAAGTCGAAAACGCCGCATTCTCGCCGCTTGACCGTATCGGACAATTAACCATGAGAAATCTCGACATTACCGATACTCGTGCCAAGTTAGGCATTTACAGCCAAAGCGGCTTGTTAATCAGCGACAAAAATTCCGTGTTGCCGATGTTGGAGAAGTGATTGTTTAATCAATAGTCTCAGGCTGCCTGAAAGAGTTTCAGGTAGCCTGGAATAATATTAAAAGATGTATTGGAAATATAGATGCAAGAAATAATATTGTATATTTTGGCTCCTATTATAATCATTATAGATACTATTTATTATGTAATTAAAGGGGTAAAATGGTTAGCGAGAAAAAATGATAAAGAAATTATATTTGCCGTAAAATCATTCAATAGAGTGGTTTCTGAAAAAAGAAATCTTATTCCTGAATTAATAATAAATATTAGTGGTACAGAAGTTCAAGGTAGTATTGCTGTCACAGAATATAAAATTTTTAATAATGGTCTTCAAACAATACATGCTAATGATATAGCAAAAGAATCAAAAGAAGATAATTTCCATTTGAAAATAATATCAGAAAACGAACAAGTTACTTTTTTAAAGGCAGAAATAACCGAATACACTAAAAAAGAAAATGCATTTGAACTTGTCGAATTTAACAATAATATAATAAAGTTAAAATTTGACTACCTTGATAAAAATCAAGGCATTATATTAAAAATTGCACATACAGGATACTATAAAGACATTAAAATTCGAGGAACCATAAAAGGAGGAGTAATTAAGGATATTCCTTATATCAAACATAAAAAAACACCAGAAAAAAAAATAAACCTATGGAGTTGTGGAATTGCCATAGGAATGATATTAGTAGTTTTTCTTGCTTTTTTATGTAAATTATGGATAAAGAAAGAACATTATCTTTATGCGAATTTATTTTTTCATATTTTAATACTTATATGCGAAATATTATTTATTATCTTTCCTATGCGCTATATCTTCAGAAACGCTTGGATAGATATTAAAGAAATGTGGGAACAAGGAGAATTTAGAAAGAAATTTAGAAAAAATAAACCAAAAGAAAATAAGTAACAACATATTCTCTTTTAGAACTTATTGTTGGATAATGAAATTATAGCTGTTTAAATTCAAAAGCAAGCGTAGGGAGTGTAATTCGTAACCCATGCGTTTTAATTATGGTTTTCAGGCAACCTGAATGTTTTAATCAATCCGAAACACTAAAAAAATTGTTACGAGTGTTTTCGCACTATTGCAACGATAAACTCCCTGCACAAAAAGTGCTTTCAGGCTGCCTGAAAGCACTTTTTGTTATCTAATCACAGGTTTATAGCGAATCCGTTTGGGTTTTGCACCTTCTTCGCCTAATCGGCGTTTTTTATCGGCTTCGTATTCTTGATAGTTACCATCAAAGAACACCCATTGCGAATCGCCCTCTGCCGCTAAAATATGCGTGGCAATGCGGTCTAAAAACCAGCGGTCGTGGGAAATTACCATAACGCAGCCTGCAAATTCCAAAAGTGCGTCTTCTAATGCTCGCAAGGTTTCCACATCTAAATCGTTAGACGGCTCGTCTAACAGAAGCACATTGCCGCCAGCCACAAGCGTTTTGGCTAAATGCAAGCGTCCGCGTTCGCCGCCTGATAATTTGCCCACAATCTTGCCTTGATCGGAGCCTTTGAAATTAAAGCGTCCCAAATAGGCTCGGGCTGGAATTTCAAATTGTCCAACTTTCAAAATATCCTGACCATTTGCTACTTCGTCAAACACGGTCTTGTCGTTATTCAAACCCTCGCGACTTTGGTCAATTAAAGACATTCGCACAGTTTGACCAATGCTCACCGTGCCGCTATCAGGCTTTTCTTTGCCTGTGATGAGTTTGAATAAAGTCGATTTACCCGCACCATTTGAACCGATAATGCCAACAATCGCCCCAGCAGGCACCCTGAAAGATAGGTTATCAATCAACAAACGCTCACCAAACGATTTAGAAACGCCATTAAATTCAATCACTTCATTGCCTAATCGCTCCGCTGTGGGAATAAAAATTTCCTGCGTTTCGTTGCGTTTTTGATACTCAAAACTCGACATCTCTTCAAATCGTGCAAGCCGTGCTTTGGATTTGGCTTGACGACCTTTGGCGTTTTGCCGAACCCATTCTAATTCTTGCTTCATCGCTTTAATGCGAGCCGCTTCCTGCTTGGCTTCCGTTGCCAAACGAGCCTCTTTTTGTTCTAACCACGAAGAATAATTACCCTGCCACGGAATGCCGTGCCCACGGTCTAATTCTAAAATCCACTCGGCGGCGTTATCCAAAAAATAACGGTCGTGCGTTACCGCAACCACAGTGCCAGGAAATCGCACCAAAAATTGTTCCAACCACTCCACACTTTCTGCGTCCAAGTGATTAGTCGGCTCGTCTAAAAGCAGCATATCAGGCTGACTTAAAAGCAGGCGACACAATGCCACACGCCGTTTTTCACCGCCCGATAAATGAGCAATTTTTGCGTCCCATTCAGGCAGGCGTAAAGCGTCTGCGGCAATTTCCAACAAATGCTCCTCCCCACTATCCGCACCACCTGCGGCAATAATTGCTTCCAACTTCGCCTGTTCTTCTGCCAAAGCGTCAAAATCCGCATCAGGCTCGGCATACGCCGCATACACTTCGTCCAAGCGTTTTTTGGCATGAGCGACTTCGCCCAAACCGCTTTCCACTTCTTCACGCACGGTTTTATCAGGGTCTAACTCTGGCTCTTGCGGCAGATAGCCGATTTTAATCCCCGACATCGGTACGGCTTCACCGTCAAAATCTTTATCCACGCCTGCCATAATGCGTAAAACAGTGGATTTACCCGCCCCATTTAAGCCTAACAAACCGATTTTCGCACCAGGAAAAAAGGACAGCGAAATATCCTTAATAATCTGCTTTTGCGGCGGCACGGTTTTAGACACACGCAACATAGAATAAACATATTGAGCCATAGGTTTTGCCTTTTTGATTTGATGATTAAAGGCAAGATTATAGCAATGAATGACAAGGCTTTCAGGCAGCCTGAAAAAATTACTTTCTGCGTTTATTTTTTCTGCCCACTTTGTTTTGCTGTGCCAACACCAAATCCACACGGCAGGTGTCTAAATCGGCTTTGGCGACTTTCACTTGAATTTTATCGCCTATGGTGTAGCGACAGCGGGTGCGTTCGCCTTCTAATGCCATTATTTCAGGGCGGTAGCGGAAATAGTCTTGTCCCAAGTCGCTGATGTGTATCATACCGTCAATATACACTTCGTCCAAAGTAACAAATAAGCCAAAATGCGTCATACCGCTGACGGTTGCGGTGAAAATTTCGCCGATTTTGTCTTGCATAAAATAGGTTTTCAGCCATTTTTCAACTTCGCGTGATGCGTCATCGGCTCGGCGTTCGGCAGCAGACGATTGATTGCCTAATTCAACCCAATTTTCAGGCTGCCCTTGTTTGCCTGACAAAACGCTTTTAATCGCACGATGAACAGCAAGGTCAGGATAGCGGCGTATAGGCGAAGTAAAATGGGTGTAAGTTGGATACGTTAAACTAAAATGTCCTTTATTTTCAGGAGAATACACTGCTTGCTGCAAAGACCGCAACAGCATTAACTCGATTGTATTGCGGTCGGGGCGGGATTGTATTTTTTCCGTTAAAGTGGCGTAATCTTTGGGTTCGGGGTGATTGCCGCCTGCCAAATGTAAGCCTAATAAGGACAGTTGCTCTCGCAGTGCGTCTAATTTTTCAGGCGTGGGCGGTTCGTGTATGCGAAAAAGTGCCGCTGCTTTGTTTTTCACCAAAAACTCGGCAGCACACACATTGGCGGCTAACATACATTCTTCAATAATGCGATGAGCGTCATTGCGTTGATACGGCACAATTTTTTCGATTTTGCCGTTGTCATCAAAAATCATCTGCGTTTCAACCGTGCCAAAATCTGCCGCACCGCGTTGTTGTCGTTTTTTGAGCAATAATTTAAATAATTTATATAAATCAGTCAATTGCTGTTTTAATGGGTAATCGTTACGGCTTTGCAATTTTTCCCAAACTTCCGTATAAGTGAGCCGTGCGTGCGATTTCATCACCGCTGGAAAAAAGCGGTATTGCTTAATGTTGCCCATTGATGAAATATGGATTTCGCACGCCAAACACAGCCGCTCAACATTCGGATTAAGCGAACAAATGCCATTTGATAATTTTTCAGGCAGCATAGGAATGACACGGCGGGGAAAATATACGCTGGTAAGCCGCTCCCGTGCGTCTTCGTCAATCGGACTGTGATGAGGGACATAGTGCGACACATCGGCAATCGCCACAATCAGCCGCCAGTTTCTGCCCACTTTTTCTGCAAAAACCGCGTCATCAAAGTCTTTGGAACTTTCGCCGTCAATCGTAACCAAAGGTATATCACATAAATTTTCGCGATTTTTTTTATCTGATTTTTGGATGCTATCTGCAATTTTCTCCGCCGCTTTCAGGCAGCCTGATGAGAAAATATGCGGCAAATCGTGCTTGCGAAGAGCGATTTCAATTTCCATACCGTCATCAAGATATTTGCCCAAAACTTCAATAACCTTGCCGATTGCAGGACGATTGTCCATAGGATAAGACAGCAATTCAACCACAATCACATCGCCATTGACAAAGGCTTTTTTGGGCGTTTCCACTAACACAATCGCTGTGCTAATGCGTTTGTCCTCCGCTTGTGCAATCGCCGCATCTCGCTCCCAAAAACCCCGACAAACCAAAGACTTATGCTTGCGTTCCAAAATTTCTAACACACGACACACAGGCTTACCACGCCTATCCGTGCCTGTCGGACGCACCGCAATCGTGTCGCCGTGCATCAGCGTTCGCATTTGCTTTTCGCTTAACGCAAAATCTTCGCCCACTTTATCCAAAGGGGACGCAAAACCGTAACCGTCTTTATGCCCAATTACCGTGCATTTAATCAAGTCGATTTTATCCGCCACACAAATACCGCCGCGGCGATTGATGTGAATCTGCCCATCACGCACCATCGCATTGAGCCGATAGGCAAAAAATTCCCGCTCGCTTTTTTTAATCGATAACTGGCGGGCTAATTCATCTTGCGACAACGGCACGCCATTTTGCTCCAAAATCGCCACAATCCATTCACGACTGGGCAGGGCTTTGCCATACTTTTGCTGTTCTCTTTGTAAATGTGGGTCGCTCTGACGGAGCGATTTTTTGCGTTGAGCCATATTGACAAATTCCTGTAAGCAATTATAATCAAACACTCTTTGTTGATTGATATTATAGTCGATTTCATCGGCTGTAAAAGCCCAGATGGCGGAATTGGTAGACGCGTTAGGTTCAGGTCCTAATGCCCGCAAGGGTGTGGAAGTTCGAGTCTTCTTCTGGGCACCAGTTTTTTTGATACATTTTTATCTCCTTTTCTTTTTTGACTCCTTTTTTTGGTTACCTGCTTTGGCAACAAAGCAGGGTTTCTTTTTTTCAGGCTGCCTGAAAAAAACGGACAAGGTTTTTAATACCTTATCCGCTTATTTCATCGAAAAAATTACTGTTTTTCCCAGCGTTCTTGTGAAGATTTAATCACCGCTTTGGCACTATCCACGCCCTCAAACGCCACTACCTTTGTTGTGCCCGCTTTTTTCAGGTCTTTGTAGTGATTGAAGTGAAATTCAATTTGTTTGATTAACTGTTTGGGTAAGTCGTCTAATGTTTGATAAGCATTGCCGTTATTGCGGTCGTCCGCTGGCACAACGATGATTTTGTCATCAACTTCACCGTCATCAACAAATTTCATCACGCCCAAAATTTTGCCCTCTAACACAATGCCTGTGGGCAAAGGGCGTTCGGTGATAATCAAAGCGTCCAATTCATCGCCGTCTTCGTCCAAAGTTTGCGGAATAAAGCCGTAATTCGTGGGTTTGGCAAAAATTTCGGGCTCAACACGGTCAAGTTTCATCACCGCATTTTTTCTGTCCCATTCGATTTTGTGGTTAGAACCTGCGGGGATTTCTACCACAATATTGATGATGCCACTATCTACATCACCAGCGTCAAAAGCCTTGTTAAAATCAGTCATTTTTTTGTCCTTACAAAGTTTCAGGCAGCCTGAAAAGCGTTTATTGTATCACAAGACATAAATGTTTCAGGCTGCCTGAAAGGTTAATGTTGTAGCCGTCTTCTCCTGCAAACACGCCTGACTGCTCGCCTACAATCGCCGAACTTGCACTGGCTTTATCTTTTGAATAACTCGCACTGCCTGAAACGCCGTAACCCACTGTAATGCTCCCTGAAACATTCACTCAATCAACAAATAACGATATTCCTTAAATTCTTCCCTTCTAAGTTTGTTTTCAAC
>JAFWRB010000121.1 GCA_017508845.1 Neisseriaceae bacterium
ATCTTGCTTAAAACTCAAATGTTTCACTACCGCATACTGATTGCCGCAGGTGTGTTGCAGATTATTTTGCTGTTTCTTTTACCTGCACTGAATTTTTTAATCAAGCCATTATTGACGCGTTCAAAATGGCGGTTTGTTGTGCTGTTTTTATTTTGGGCAGCGTGTAACACGGTTTTGGTGTTGAGTATGTGGCGGATTTCGCCATTTGGTTTTCGCACAGGGGCGGGGGTTTTGTTGTTGTTAATTTACGCACTTTCAACCGCTCTGCCGTTGTGGCTTATTCGCCAAATCTACCGTTTCAGGCAGCCTGCAAAAAATGCCGACACAATGCTGCGTATTATTGCTATCCCCTTGTTTTTAATGTGGTTTGTGTGGGGCGTGATTGCGGCTTATACACCGAGAACGGTTTATTATTCTGCGAACACGCAAAAAACGCTCACAGAACCCATTAAAATCGCTTTAATTGCCGATTTGCATTTAGGCAATTTAATCGGCAATTATTCTCTACAACAATTAAATCAAATATTAAACGCCGAAAACCCTGATATAGTCTTGCTTGCAGGCGATATTATTGATGATTTGCCTGATGTTTATCGGCAAAAAAATATGGAAAGAGAATTTGCCCAAATTGCGGCAAAATACCCTGTTTATGCGGTTTTGGGCAATCACGATAATTATCGTGGTGTGCAAGCGGAAATTGAAAACGATATGGCGAATGCTGGCGTGATTGTGTTGCGTGATGAAAGCGTTTTGTTTGAAGATAAAATTTGGCTTACAGGAAGACGAGATAAACAAGAAAAACAAAGACTTAAACCGCATAAATTGATAAACGAAACCATGCGACAATCGAACAAACCTTTGATTGTGATTGACCATCAACCAGAACTTGCCCCAAATAACGCCGCCGCAGGTTTTGATATACAGTTGAGCGGACACACGCACGCAGGACAAACCTTTCCTGCAAATTATGTTATTCACTTATTTCAGCCGTTTGTGTATGGCAAGTATGATATTGATAATATGCAACTTTTTGTAACAAGCGGCTACGGACTTTGGGGCGTACCACTGAGAATAGGCACGCGTGCGGAAGTAATGATAATTGATTTACAATAAAGGTTTCAGGCTGCCTGAAAACTATGTTCCTGTTCTTTTTTGATATTCCTGCATTAAAAACGCCACGATTTCTTCTTCGGTTATGTTTTTGGGCAGATTGTATGCGGCGAGTACCGCTTGGTCGTTGTTTTTGTGGGCGGTTCGTAATTCGACTGGCATAATGCGTTCATCGTATAAATCGGCTAATGAACTGTCAGGAAATTTTGCCCTTGCGTCTAAAATCGCTTGGGCAGTTTGTTCGATTTTTTGCCGTTGTGGCTCGTTTGCATTGCACCAGATAAAGTTGTTATACACGATTGTTGTGGAATAACTGTAATCACTTTTTAATCTACCTGCGACTGCTCGCATCCACGCATTATGAACACTTGAATGTAATACGCCAAACATATAAAGCGTAGCGTTTGGAATAGTAAATAATTTATCACCAGGTATGACTTCATCAGATAAAAAGCCTAATGGAATATATTGTCTTCTTTCCGATGATACTTTTGCAAATGCGATAAATTGTTTTGCTGGCGGTCGATATTGTCCAAATCGACAAGGCGTTTGTGCGGCTAATTTTGTTTGTGTATTTTTACTATCCAGTCTAAATTGTTGTACGGCTTCAACTCGTTTCAAAATTTTTGGGCAACTTCTTAACTCGTTTGGAGATATTTCAGGTATCCATAAACAGTACCGTTCAATGTTGTTCAAAAATTCTTTGCCCATCATAAAGCGTTTAAAATATTTTTCTGCTTGTGGTTCTTTTGCAATAAATTCTTGTCTTTCTTCTGGGGTGAATAGGTAATATCCGTTATCTGTTGCTTGACTGCCCCTAACAATCGCTGGCACTTCGCAAATAGGCGTGCTTCTGTTTTCAATAAAAATTGTCGGTGCGTCTAATAAGTACTGGTTAATGTTTTTGGCGATGATTTGTTGATTGCCGTTATAAATGATTTTTTGTTTTTTCAGGCTGCCTGAAAGGTTTTTTTCTTCCTGTGTCATTGCGAGATTTTGCGTAGCAAAATCGTGGCAATCCACTGAAACGCCGTTAGGCGTTGAAGCAACGCCGTAGGCGTTGTGGGCGTTTGCATTGATGTTTTCAGGTTGCCTAAAATGGCTTTGTGCGGTGTCGTTACAACGCCTATCGGCGTTGCTCAATGACTGCGTCATTGAGTGGATTGCCACGCCTGAACTTTGTTCAGGCTCGCAATGACACGCAGGGTTGAATGCTTGTTTCAGGCTGCCTGAAAGACTAAAACCGATAATCACACAATGAACTTTGACTTTATCGTTGCTTTCGCTGTCCCAGCGGAATGTGCGGTGAGCAAAATCGATTTCTATATTAAATTGTTCAAATAAATGTTGCCAAAGCGTTGTTGCTTGTTCGCCTTGTGTAATGGAATTTGTGGAAACTAATGCTGTTTTTAGGCGTGGATTGTTTTGCATATATTCGGCGGCTTTTTTATACCAGCACGCTACATAATCTAATTTCCCTCTTTTATCTGCCCAAATATTATCCATATCTTCTCTTTGTTCATCGGTCATATAATTTACGCCCACAAACGGCGGATTGCCCATAATATAACTTAACTTATCCGCAGGTATCACTTCGTTCCAGTCCAAACGCAAAGCATTGCCCTCATAAAAATGTGCAAAAGATTTTAACGGTAAATATTCAATTTGGCTGTCGGTGAAAATCTCTTCCGTTTCTCGCTTCATCTGAATTTCGGCAATCCATAACGCCGTTTGTGCCACTGAAACAGCAAAGTCGTTGATTTCTATGCCGTAAAATTGCCCGATTTTTACCTTTATCGGGTCTATCAGGTGCATTTGCTCGCCGTAGGCAAAATGTAAGGCTTCGTTCTCTAATTTGCGTAGCGATATATAAGTTTCAGTCAAAAAATTACCACTGCCTGCCGCTGGGTCTAAAAAGGTTGAAGACGCTAATTTGTCTTGAAACTTATCAACTCTCTCAATAATCTTGGATTTTTGTTTGAGTTGTTTTATCTCGGCTAATTCGTCCCTAAAATCATATAAAAATAATGGGTCGATAACTTTGTGAATGTTTTCAATGGAAGTGTAATGCATTCCCCCTGAACGGCGTGTTTCAGGATTTAAAGTACTCTCAAAAACCGCACCAAAAATGGTGGGCGATATTTCTGCCCAGTTAAAACCATTGCTCGCTTTCTCTAACAGTAAATTGCGAATCTCTTCTGTAATCTGCGGTATCTCTATGTCTTGGTCGGCAAATAATCCGCCATTAACATAGGGAAATTTTAAACATTCTTCGGATAAATAAAGTTTGCCCCGTGCATTCTCTGGCGTGTTGAATACAGTAAATAAATCTATCAGTGCTTGGCGGGTTTCGCGTGGGCTAAATTCTTGTAAATAATCATAAAATGCACTGCGTTGGTGAAATAAATCGGCATTCTCCGCATATAAACAAAAAACTAATCGCACACACAGTTTGTTCAAACTCTGCTGTGTGGCAGGGTCGTTAATGTCCTTGTATTGTTTGGCTAATGCGTCATATAAAATGCCAACAATCTTGCCCGCGTCAATCGATAATTGCTCTTCTTTCTGTATGTGGGCAGGTTTGTAGCGTTCGGTAATAAACGATAAACGATGATATTCACGCGGCAGGTCTTTAAGTAAAACAATTTGCGGTGCGTCTTGCGGACGCTCCATATCGTGAATGTGAAATTCGCTAAAATTGCAGGCGATTATATAGCGTGGCTTGGCGGATAAGGGCAGTTCATCGCCATAACGCTTGGCTTGCTCATAAGGCGTTAGAAAACTACCGTCAGACTGACGGGCTTTCTGCGTTAAATCAACTTTGTCCGATTTCTGTTCAATTAAAACGCGTGTGCTTTCAATATATGCGTCTATAAAATTGCGTGATTTGACTTGCTGAACAGTTTTTTCATACTCAATCAGGTCTTCCGTTTTTTCTACACCAAAAATATCTCGCAAAAGCATATTCCAAAACGCTTGCGTTTCGCCTTTTTCATAACCTTTTTTCTCTTGCCAGCGGCTAACAAATGCTTTGGCGGCTTGCCTTTGCTGTTTGGGTGTGAGCATTTGGGCGTTCCTGTTTTCGTAAAAAAACCAATTATAAAATATTTTTGGGCTTTTCAGGCTGCCTGAAAAATAACACAAACGCCGTAGGGTGGGTTTCCAACCCACCACAACACCAAAGGCGTTGCTTTTTGCCGTTCAGGCTGCCTGAAATAAAAAAACCGTTCTCAAACAAGAACGGTTTTTTATCTAACAATGAGAACAAAGGCAAAATTACATCATTCCGCCCATGCCGCCCATGCCGCCCATGCCCATATCGCCGCCGCCGTGGCTGCAAGAGCATTTGTCTTCTGGCAATTCGGCAATCATTGCATCTGTGGTGAGCATTAAACCAGCCACGCTTGCAGCGTGTTGCAATGCGGTACGCGTAACTTTTGTTGGGTCTAACACACCCATTTCAATCATATCGCCATATTCGCCATTGCCTGCGTTAAAGCCGAAGTTGTCTTTGCCGTTCAAAACATTATTCACAACCACAGACGGCTCATCGCCTGCATTTGCCACGATTTGACGCAAGGGGGCTTCAACTGCTTTTAACACAATTTGAATACCTGCGTTTTGGTCTGTGTTCGCACCTTCGAGTTTTTTCACAGCACTTCTTGCACGCAACAAGGCAACGCCGCCGCCTGCAACCACGCCCTCTTCCACTGCGGCACGAGTAGCGTGCAATGCGTCATCAACGCGGTCTTTTTTCTCTTTCATTTCCACTTCGGTTGCCGCACCCACTTTAATCACAGCCACACCGCCAGCCAATTTCGCTACGCGTTCTTGCAATTTTTCTTTATCGTAATCGCTGGTTGAAGTTTCAATTTGCTGACGAATTTCTGCCACGCGTGCGTCAATCAAGGCTTTATCGCCCACGCCGTCAATGATTGTGGTGTTTTCTTTGGCAATTTCAATGCGTTTGGCTTGACCCAAATCGTCAATCGTGGCTTTTTCAAGCGACAAGCCTACTTCTTCGGAAATCACGGTGCCGCCAGTTAAAATGGCAATATCTTGCAACATTGCTTTGCGGCGATCGCCAAAACCAGGTGCTTTCACCGCAACGGTTTTCAAAATGCCACGAATGTTATTCACCACCAAAGTGGCTAACGCTTCGCCTTCCACATCTTCGGCAATAATCAACAATGGACGACCTGCTTTTGCCACTTGTTCCAAAACAGGCAATAAGTCGCGGATATTACTGATTTTTTTGTCGAACAACAACACAAATGGATTATCCAAACCTGCGATTTGTTTTTCTGCGTCATTGATGAAGTAAGGCGACAAATAGCCACGATCAAATTGCATACCTTCAACCACATCAAGTTCGTTTTCCAACGATTTGCCGTCTTCAACAGTAATCACGCCTTCTTTGCCTACGCGTTCCATTGCTTCGGCAATGATTTTGCCCACAGATTCGTCTGAATTAGCAGAAATTGAACCCACTTGTTCAATTGCTTTGGAAGTGTCGCAAGGTTTGCTGATTTTTTTCAATTCTTCAACCAACACGCCAACCGCTTTGTCGATACCGCGTTTTAAGTCCATTGGATTCATACCAGCAGTTACATATTTCATACCTTCGGCGACAATCGCTTGGGCTAAAACGGTTGCAGTGGTGGTGCCGTCACCTGCGACATCATTGGTTTTGGACGCCACTTCTTTCACCATTTGAGCGCCCATATTTTCAAATTTATCTTTTAATTCAATTTCTTTGGCAACGGTTACACCGTCTTTGGTAATTGTTGGACCGCCGAACGCTTTATCCAACACCACATTGCGACCTTTGGGACCCAAAGTAACTTTCACCGCATTTGCCAAAACATTCGCACCAGCCACCATTTTTTGACGAGCGTCATTACCGAATTGAACTTCTTTTGCTGCCATAATAAAAACTCCGTAAAATCAAAAAATTATTCCAAGATACCCATAATATCTTCTTCACGCATAACCATCAGTTCTTCGCCATCAACTTTGACGGTTTGACCGCTGTATTTGCCGAAAATCACTTTATCGCCAACTTTAATATCCAAAGGCAATCTTTCACCATTTTTCAACAAGCGACCATTGCCCACTGCCAAAACTTCACCCATATCAGGTTTTTCAGCGGCAGAACCTGGCAAAACAATGCCAGACGCAGTTTTTTCTTCGGCTTCCACGCGTTTGACCACAACACGGTCATGTAAAGGACGGATTTTCATCAGAATATTCTCCAAAAAAATAAACACAAACGCCGCTTTTGCACACGGCGACATTCAAGATGAACGGTATATAGTGGCGATTAAAAATATTTCAAGCAGTAAAAAGAAATTTTTTTTTCAGGCAGCCTGAAAAATTAAAAAACACCTTTTGCAACTGTATTTTTTTTCATATTGAAAAAGCACAATATTCATCACCCGCCCCTTGCTTTTAAGGCAAAATTAACCTTATTGATAAAGAATAACTGATACCTTAATTAGGAAATTTCAACATAAAGGAATCAGACAATGAAACATTTAACAACTGCTTTAATTTTGGCGTTGTCGCTGACTGCGGCAAATGCTGAATACGATA
>JAFWRB010000122.1 GCA_017508845.1 Neisseriaceae bacterium
ACTTTCAGGCTGCCTGAAAGATAAAATCGAAGCGTTATCTAATATAAAACAGTCAAGCTTGATAAGGCTTGACTTAATAACTGCTCACTGCTCACTGCTAACTGCTCACTGTTTAATGAGCATTCCATGCCACGGTGTTTAAATCTACGCCGTCTTTGTACATTTCCCATAATGGCGATAAATCTCGCAGTCTGCCTATGCGTTCGACAATTAGGTTGGCGGCGAAGTTGATTTCGTCAAGCGTGGTAAAGCGTCCAAAGGTAATGCGTAAGGACGAGTGGGCTAATTCGTCATTGCGTCCTAATGCACGCAAAACATAGGACGGCTCTAAACTGGCGGAAGTGCAGGCGGAACCGCTGGATACGCACAACTCTTTTACCGCCATCATCAGGCTTTCGCCTTCGACAAAGTTGAAACTTACATTCAGGTTTTGCGGTATGCGGCGGTTTAAGTCGCCGTTGATATACACTTCTTCTATCTCTTTGATTCCATTCAAAAATTGCGTGCGTAATTCAAGGGCTTTTGCGTTGTCATCTGCCATTTCTAATCGTGCCAAGCGATAGGCTTCGCCCATGCCGACAATTTGGTGCGTGGGCAGTGTGCCGCTTCTGAACCCCCGTTCGTGTCCGCCGCCGTGCATTTGGGCTTCTAATCGCACTCTGGGTTTGCGTCTGATATACAACGCACCCACGCCTTTGGGTCCATAGATTTTATGCGCAGAAAGGCTCATTAAATCAATGTGTTGCGTTTGTACATCAAGCGGCATTTTGCCTGCGGCTTGGGCTGCGTCTGTATGAAATAAAACGCCTTTTTCGCGGCAGATTTTGCCTATGGTTTCAATATCTTGAATCACGCCGATTTCATTATTCACAGCCATCACCGATACCAACACGGTGTCAGGGCGGATTGCGTCTTTAAGTTCGTCTAAATCCAACAAACCATTTTCACGCACGCCCAAATAGGAAATTTCAAAACCTGTTCGTTCTAACTCGCGGCAAGTGTCCAAAACCGCTTTGTGTTCGGTTTTCACGGTGATAATGTGTTTGCCCTTGCTTTGATAAAAATGTGCTGCCCCTTTAATCGCCAAATTGTCCGACTCGGTTGCTCCTGATGTAAAAACAATTTCGCGTGGGTCAGCGTTGATTAACGCCGCAATTTCGGCACGAGCATTTTCCACGGCTTCTTCTGCTGCCCAACCGTAAGCGTGGGACGAAGACGCAGGATTGCCAAATTGTTCGCATAAATAGGGAATCATTTTTTCTGCCACACGGCTATCCACAGGCGTTGTGGCGGCATAATCTAAATATACTGGGGTTTTCATCTTTGTGTGTCCTTATTCATTTGTATTTTTAAAGGCTGCCTGAAAAGATACGCTATTATCAGGCAAATTATTCATATCTGCCAAGGAGATAGACGATAAATACTGGTGCGTCGCCACGCTTAAATTTTGCCACAGGCGATGAGCCAAGCAGGGCTTACCTTTCAAACAGTTGCCCTGACCACGACAGACGGACGCGTCCATAGAATCTTCCACAGCATGCACAATTTCGGCAATGTTAATTTCGTTTGCCTTGCGGGCTAATACATAACCGCCGCCAGGCCCACGCAGGCTTTTAACCAAGCCGTTTCTACGCAATTTGTTAAACAACTGCTCCAAATAAGGCTTGGAAATATTTTGCCGCTCGCTAATGTCTTCCAAGCGAACAGGCACATTGTTGCCTGTATTTATCGCCAAATCTAACATTGCATTCACCGCAAAGCGACCACGAGTAGTGAGTTTCATTTTGGTGTTCCTTTTTTGTTTGTATTTTCAGGCTGCCTGAAAGGTGTTCATCTTTTAATATTGTAAAAACCTTTGCAACGACAACTCGAAACAAAAAATATGTCCGTTATAGGGTGGGCATTCCTGCCCACCACAACGCCGATAGGCGTTGATTACTCATTTTTTAATAACATTTCGCCCTGTCGGGCGAATGGTGGGCTGGAAAGCCCACCCTATAATATTTGCATTTTTTTCGGCAAAAATTATTTTTGCAAAGGTTTTTGTATGTTCATATTGTTTCAGGCTGCCTGAAATATTTTTATCCGTTACGACTTCTTTTTATCCGCAATCAACACGCCACTTTGGGCGAAGTTTTCAGGCTGCATATCTTCAATACTCAACCACACATTTTGCTTATCAATTTGCAAACTTTCTGCCACAGCCTGTGTAACCTTTTCGGCTAATATGCGTTTGGTTTCCACGCTGCGACCTGCCATCATTTTAATATTCACAATCGGCATAGTATTTTCATTCGTAACAATCAGCACGCTATTATATGCGTTTTTTGACTGTTTTAATCAATATTTATTCAGGCAACCTGAAATAATAGAGATTAACTATTAAATTGACAGAATAATAAGCAATAATCAAACAAGCACGGCAAAATTAACATTTCCTAATGATTGACAACACCCCCTAAAACAGAGTAAATTAACCAGTTTCGAGAATTACTCACTGCCAAGTGTAAACTTTGAGGAACACCTAATGAAGAAACAAATCAAGTATATCGATGTGCCGTATCTCGCACCACGCATGCCGATACCTGCCATCGTATCCATTTTGCACCGCATTACGGGCATTGCGTTGTTCGTGTGCTTGCCTATTATCCTATGGCTCTTTTCAGGCAGCCTGAACAGTCAAGAAGGCTTTGAACTCTATCAATCCATTGTGGGCAATCCATTAGCCAAACTTATTTTAATCGGCTTGTTGTGGGCGTATCTGCACCACGCATTTGCAGGCATTCGCTTTTTACTTTTAGACTTACATAAAGGTTTAGAAGCCAAAACAGCCCAAAAAACAGCAAAAATCGTAGCGATTGCTGCTCCGATTGTTGCTTTAATTATGGGAGCAATATTATGGTAAGGTCAAAACGCAAACTCACAGGCGCACACTACGGTATTCGCGACTGGTTATTACAACGCTTAACCGCTGTGGTGATGTTGGCATACACCATTTTCTTATTATTAGGTCTTCTGTTTATCCCCAAAGATTACGCAGGTTGGCAAGCATTCTTTTCATGCACTATTGTGCGTGTTTTCACCCAAGTAACCGTGTTGGCACTGCTTGCCCACGTGTGGGTAGGCATTCGTGATGTGTGGATGGACTATGTTAAACCATTACACTTGCGTTTAACTTTGCATACACTCACTATTTTGTGGTTAGTGGGTACTTTGGTTTATTCTATTAAAGTGATTTGGGGGGTAGCATGAGTTTTCCTGTTCGTCATTTCGATGCCGTGATTGTCGGCGGCGGCGGTGCGGGTTTGCGTGCCGCATTACAATTATCCAAAGCGGGCTTAAAAACCGTTGTATTATCCAAAGTATTTCCGACTCGCTCGCACACTGTGGCGGCACAAGGCGGCGTTTCAGCGTCATTAGGCAATGTCAATCCAGACCACTGGACTTATCATATGTATGACACGGTGAAAGGTTCAGACTGGTTGGGCGACCAAGACGCAATCAAATTTATGACGCGTCGTGCGCCCGAAGCGGTGATTGAATTAGAACATATGGGCATGCCGTTTGACCGTGTAGAAAGCGGTATGATTTACCAACGCCCATTTGGCGGACACACGCGTCCAGAAGATCCAGAAGATAGCCACAGCAAACGCATTCCTGTGGAACGCGCTTGTGCAGCCGCTGACCGTACAGGACACGCAATGTTGCACACTTTGTATCAACAAAATGTGCGTGCGAATACGCAATTCTTCGTGGAATGGTCGGCTCTGGACTTAATCCGTGATGACGAGGGTGCGGTAGTCGGCGTGGTCGCTATGGAAATGGAAACAGGCGATGTATATATCTTGCACGCCAAAGCGGTGTTATTTGCCACAGGCGGTGCAGGTCGTATTTATGCGTCATCAACCAACGCTTATATGAACACAGGCGATGGCTTGGGTATGACCGCACGCGCTGGCATTCCTTTGGAAGATATGGAATTTTGGCAATTTCACCCCACAGGCGTGGCTGGTGCAGGCGTTTTGATTACCGAAGGCGTGCGTGGTGAGGGCGGCATTTTGCTCAACAGCGAGGGCGAAGCCTTTATGGCTCGTTACGCCCCAACCGTAAAAGACTTGGCAAGCCGTGATGTGGTTTCGCGTGCTATGGCGATTGAAATTCACGAGGGTCGTGGCTGTGGTCCAAATAAAGACCATATCTTGTTGAAGATTGACCATATCGGAGCAGATAAAATCATCAACAAATTACCAGGTATTCGTGAAATTTCGATTAACTTCGCAGGGGTTGATCCGATTAAAGACCCGATTCCCGTTGTACCAACCAACCACTATATGATGGGCGGTATTCCCACGAACTATCGTGGCGAAGTGGTTGCCCCCAAAGGCGATAATTTAGAAGCCGTTGTACCAGGTTTTTACGCCGCAGGTGAATGTGCTTGTGCGTCCGTGCATGGGGCAAATCGTCTCGGCACCAACTCCTTATTAGACTTGGTTGTATTCGGTAAATCCGCAGGCGACAGTATGATTGAATACATTAAATCGCAAAAAGAACTGCGTCCCTTGCCGAAAAACGCAGGTGCATTTACCAAAGCCCGTTTGGATAGATTAGAAAACCAAACAGGCGGTGAAAATGTTGATGAAGTTCGCCGTGATTTACAACGCACCATTCAAGCACACGCAGGCGTGTTCCGCACAGACGCAATTTTGAAAGAAGGCGTTGCCAAAGTGTTTGAAATTGCCGAACGCGTTAAACGCACCGAAATCAAAGACAAGAGCCGTGTTTGGAATACCGCACGCTTGGAAGCGTTGGAATTAGACAACCTAATCGAAGTTGCCAAAGCCACGATTGTTTCTGCCGAAGCCCGCAAAGAATCTCGCGGAGCCCATGCGTCAGACGATCACCCCGAACGCGATGATGTGAATTGGATGAAACACACGCTGTATCATGCCGATACCAACACATTAAGTTACAAACCTGTGCATACTCAACCTTTGACAGTGGAATATATCCAGCCTGCCAAACGAGTTTATTAAAAGAATAAGGACGCAAATCAATGGAAAAAGTTCGTTTTCAGGTTTATCGCTATAATCCCGACAAAGACGATAAACCCTATTTTCAAGATTACGAAGTCGAAATTGAGCCGACTGATGTCAAACTGTTGGACGCTCTGATTAAACTCAAAGCACAGGACGATTCTTTATCGTTCCGCCGTTCCTGCCGTGAGGGTATTTGCGGCTCGGACGGTATGAATATCAACGGTAAAAACGGTTTAGCGTGCTTAACCAACATTCGTGATTTACAACAACCGATTCATTTAGCCCCCTTACCTGGTTTGCCTGTGATTCGTGATTTAATTGTGGATATGACACAATTTTTCAAACAATATCACTCCATCAAACCGTATGTGGTCAATGACGAACCCGCACCCGAACGCGAACGCTATCAATCGCAAGAAGATCGCAAAGAGTTGGACGGCTTGTACGAATGTATTTTGTGTGCCTGCTGTTCGACTTCCTGTCCGTCATTCTGGTGGAATCCCGATAAGTTTGTGGGTCCTTCTGGCTTATTGAATGCGTATCGCTTTATTATTGATTCTCGCGATACCATTACCAACGAACGCTTGGATAATTTGGACGACCCATACCGCTTGTTCCGTTGCCACACCATTATGAACTGCGTTGATGTTTGTCCGAAACATCTCAATCCAACGAGAGCCATCGGCAAAATCAAAGAGTTAATGCTGCACAGAATGGCATAATGGCAGAATTAACTAACTATCAGCGGAAAGTCCGCTGGCAAATGCGTAGGGGCTTGTTAGAGTTAAATATTGTGTTTAACCGCTTTATTGATAACGGCGGTTTTGCACAGTTAGACGAACAAGAACTACGCATTTTAGAAGATATTTTGACTTGGAATGACCAAGACTTATTGCAGGTAATGCTTGGTTGTAAAACAGTCGAAGAACCGTTTCAGGCAGCCCTGATACGGAAAATCCGTGGCGATGAATGAGTTACTTTATTTTCAGGCAGCCTGAAAAGCAAAGCAACTGTTTAAAACGCTAAATATGAACAATTCTTAAAATGGAGAACATTCTATGTCCAAGACAGCAACATTGAACATCACTGGTCAAGAGCCTTTGGAATTACCCGTAATGGAAGGCACATTAGGTCCTGATGTGATTGACATTCGCACCATTTACGCTAAAACAGGTGCATTCACATTTGACCCTGGTTTCACTTCCACTTCCGCTTGCGAATCCAAAATCACCTTCATTGACGGTGGTAAAGGACAGTTATACTACCGTGGTTATCCGATTGAACAGTTGGCTGAACACAGCGACTACTTGGAAACCTGCTATTTGTTGTTATACGGCGAACTGCCCAACAAAGAACAAAAAGCCCAATTTGAACACGACATCACCTATCACACCTTGGTGCATGATCAAATGGCTCGTTTTTTCAGCGGTTTCCGTCGTGATGCACACCCCATGGCGATGATGGTGGGCGTGGTTGGTGCATTGTCTGCGTTCTATCAAGACAGTTTGGAAATCTCCAATCCAGAACACCGCCGTTTGGCAGAAAACCGCCTGATTTCCAAAATCCCAACCTTGGCGGCAATGTGCTATCGCTATTCCAACGGCTTACCATTCGTATATCCACGCAACGACTTATCATATACCGAAAACTTTATGTATATGATGTTCTCCACCCCATGTGAAGAATACAAACCCAATCCAGTGTTGGTGCGTGCATTAGACCGCATTTTCATCTTACATGCCGACCACGAACAAAACGCCTCCACTTCCACTGTGCGTTTAGCAGGTTCGTCAGGTGCTAACCCATTTGCATGTATTGCCGCAGGTATTGCGTGCTTGTGGGGTCCAGCACACGGCGGTGCAAACGAAGCCGTGTTGAAAATGTTAGACGAAATCGGCGATGTATCCCGCGTTCCAGAATTTATGGAAGGCGTGAAAGCCAAGAAATATCGCTTAATGGGCTTTGGACACCGTGTTTATAAAAACATGGATCCGCGTGCCAAAATTATGAAACAAACCTGCGATGAAGTGTTGAACGAATTAGGCTTACAAGACAGCCCCAAATTCAAACTCGCCATGGCATTAGAACAAATCGCATTGAGCGACCCCTATTTCATCGAGAAAAAACTCTATCCCAATGTCGATTTCTATTCAGGCATTGTGTTGAGTGCTTTGGGCATTCCCGTTTCGATGTTCACCGTGATTTTTGCCTTGGCACGCACCGTAGGCTGGATTTCACACTGGCACGAAATGATTGCCGAACCCACACAAAAAATCGGCAGACCGCGTCAGTTATACACAGGTGCAACCCGCCGCGATTATATTCCAGTGGAACAACGCTAATTGCGTGTTTTACAATAAAAACGGATACGCTTGTATCCGTTTTTTTATGTGTATGATATATTTTCAGGCAGCCCGAAACAAAGGAACAAACTATGACCGCCCTACCCCATAACATTTTGCCTTTTGTCCATTCCTTACTCTCGCAACACCTGAAAGCAGGCGATTGTGTGGCGGATTGCACGGCGGGCAATGGACAGGATACGCTTTTTTTGGCTCAAAGCGTGGGCAAAACGGGGCAAGTGTTCTCGTTTGATATTCAAGAAATCGCCTTGCAAAACACCCGCCAACGCTTGCAAGACGCAGGATTGATTGAACCTGTTAAACTGATTTTAGACGGACACCAAAACATAGACTGCTATATTCGCACACCTTTGGACGCAGTAATGTTTAATTTGGGCTATCTGCCGCAAGGCGATAAAAATTGCACGACAAATGTTGATAGCACAATGATTGCTATAAAAAAGTCTTTGAAATTATTAAGAAAAAATGGCATATTAAGCGTGGTTTTGTATGGCGGACACGAAAACGGCAAAGCCGAATGTGTGGCAGTAGAAGCATTTTCAGGCAGGTGCAAACAGCAGGATTGTGATATTTTGCGTTATCAATTTGCTAACCGCCCCAAAACTGCTCCTTATGCCCTGATTTTTCGTAAAATGGCTGATGAAATTATTTTCAGGCAGCCTGAAAGCATATGATTATGACGCTAATCGCATTTAACAAACCTTTTGGTGTGATTTGTCAATTTTCGCCTGACAACAAGCACCGCACTTTGAAAGATTTTATCGATATACCGAATGTGTATCCTGCTGGGCGTTTGGATACCGATAGCGAGGGCTTGTTGTTGCTGACTGATAACGGAGCGTTGCAGCACAAAATCACGCACCCCCAACGCCATATTGCCAAAACTTATTTAGCCCAAGTGGAAGGGCTGGCAAGTGATGAAACCGTGCAGAAATTTCGTCAGGGCATTGAATTAAAAGAATTTAAAACCAAACCTGCGATTACTCAAATCATCAGCAAACCCCAATGGTTGTGGCAAAGAGAACCGCCCATTCGCTACCGCAAAAGCGTACCCGATTCGTGGTTACAAATCACGATTAGCGAGGGCAAAAACCGTCAAGTGCGGCGAATGTGTGCGGCAACAGGCTTACCTTGCTTGCGTTTGGTGCGTTGCCAAATCGGTGCATTGCATATTCAAGACCTCAATTTGGGTTTGGGCGAATGGTGCGAAGTGTCGGAAAAACAGGTGTTTCAGGCAGCCTGAAAAATACTTGTCGTTGCGAGCCGTTATGAAATAACGGCGTGGCAATCCCCTTGTCGATTAGGTAGATGAAACCTTTGCATCTGCCTAAAAAGAAACGGCACTGCCCAACGCAATGCCGTTTTTAATTACATAGAAAAATTATTTAGCCGCATCTTCTACTACTTTTTGAGCGGATTGCACCAATTCTTCCGATAATTCAATGCCTTGCACTTTGGCGTGATTGGGGCTGACATGCAGGTCTAATTTTTCCATAGTGCGGGGTTTAATTTCACCTGCTTTCGCACCATTCAAAATATCGGCAGCGATTTTGCCTGTTTCACGACCCACTTCTTTATAATTCACACCCAAAGCAGCCACTGCACCGCGTGGCACGGAGTCGGTGTCGGACGCAACCAAAGGAATTTGCACTTCTTTGGCGGCTTGATACATCGACTCGTAAGCCGATACCACATTGTTATCCAAAGAAGTGTAAATCAAATCTGCTTTACCTTTCAAAGACTTGGTTGCGTTGGGAATATCAACCGTTTTTTCCGCAGACTTGGCAACCACTTTAATGCCTTGCGGTTCAAGCAATTCGGTCAGTTGTTTGAGTACAATCGTGGAATTAACTTCACCAGGACTATACACATAACCCACTGATTTTAAGTTTGGTACGACTTTTTTCATTAAGTCAATTTGTGGCTCTAATGGCAATAAGTCGGATACGCCTGTTACATTCGTGCCAGACGCTTCCCAAGACGGCACTAATTTGGCTTCCACAGGGTCAGTTACCGCAGAGAATACCAAAGGAATGGTATCGGTATTGGCTTTGATGGCTTGGGCAGACGGTGTGGCAATGGCGATAATCACATCAGGATTGCTGCCGACAAACTGTTTGGCAATTTGCGAAGCCGTGCCTGCGTTGCCTTGTGCCGATTGAAAATTCACTTTCAAATTTTCGCCTTCTTTGAAGCCTTGTTCGGCTAATTCTTCAATCACGCCTTGACGCACCAAGTTCAAAGCAGGGTGTTCCACAAACGAAGTAATCGCCACTTGTTTTACCACAACCGCAGGTGTATCGGGCGTGGCAGGAGCGGCTTGAGGGGCTGCGGCTTGTTCAGTGGGCGAGCAAGCAGTTAAAAATCCCGCCGCAATCAGCGATACGGGCAACAGTTTGCGTAAGATGTTCATCAAGCAATCCTTTTATAAGTTACAAAAATTTTTTAATTATAAGCGTTTTTATGCGGTTTGTGCAGTCATTATATTTTTATGCGTTCGGCAGGGAGAGC
>JAFWRB010000123.1 GCA_017508845.1 Neisseriaceae bacterium
CGTAAGAGGCGGTAACAAACACCACTTTATCAAAGCCCGATTCGGTATCAATGGTGAACATCACGCCAGACGCACCTGAATCTGAACGCACCATTCTTTGCACGCCAGCAGACAGAGCAACAATATCGTGGTCGAAACCTTTATGCACACGGTAAGCAATTGCACGGTCGTTGTACAAAGAGGCAAATACATGACGCATTGCCTCTTTTACATTTTCATAGCCTGTGATATTTAAAAAAGTTTCTTGCTGACCTGCGAAAGACGCATCAGGCAAGTCTTCCGCTGTTGCAGATGAACGCACGGCAACCGAAATGTCTGGCGTTCCTGCGTCGGAGACCATTTTTTCCCATGCGGTTTTGAGTTCATTTTCTAATTTTTCAGGAAATGGCGTGTCGATAATCCACTGACGAATTTCCTTGCCCACTCGTGCGAGTTCATTTACATCATCGACATTTAAGTCTTTGAGTGCGGCAGAAATTTTGTCGCTCAAACCGTCATGTGCGATAAACGCACGGAAAGCGTCCGAAGTTGTAGCAAAGCCGCCCGGCACGCGTACGCCTTTTTCAGTGAGTTGGCTAATCATCTCGCCCAAAGAGGCGTTTTTACCGCCGACTTTTTCCACATCGGTCATACGCAGGTTTTCAAACCAGATAACGAAATTGTCTGACATAATTCTCTTTCAGATACAAAGTTGTGAGAAAACATTTGAACAAAACCCCCGTATTGTACCTGTTTCGGCGATTTCTGTCATCATATTTTCAGGCAGGATAAATGATAGGCTTTGATATTTATAGTAAAAAAGTTTTAACTTCGCTTCGCTCGTTGAACAATGTTTCAGGCAGCCTGAAAACTCATTCACAAAAAAATTATCGAAAACTGGCACAAACTTGATTAGAATAACCGCTTTTCAACCTAATCGAATGAATGCTATGTCCATATTGACGCAAATCATTGAACGCCACTGGCAAAAGCCCAATTTGGGGCTGACGCTTCTTTTGCGTCCTTTGTCGTGGCTGTTTGGTGCTGTGGTGAAAATGCGGCGGTCTGGGTATCGTTTGGGGTATCTAAAAAGCGTGTGTTTGCCTGTATCGGTTGTGGTTGTGGGCAATATTAGCGTTGGCGGTTCGGGTAAAACGCCTTTTGTGGCAGCGTTAGTAAAAGGTTTGAAAAATCAAGGTATTAAGGTTGGTATTGTCAGTCGTGGTTATGGTCGAGAAAGCCGTGAAATTCGTTTGATTACGCCGCACGACACAGCATACGATGTGGGCGATGAACCTTTGCTTTTGTGGCAAAAAACTGCTGTACCTGTGGCAGTGGGGGCGGATAGGGTTGCGGCGGCAAAGTTGTTGTTAGACAGGCACCCTGAAACGCAAGTCATTGTTTCTGATGACGGTTTGCAACATTATCGCTTGTATCGTGATATGGAAATTGTGCTGTTGTCTAGTCATCATGCTACGCACAATCTTTTGCCAGACGGCAGTTTGCGTGAGCCGTTAGAACGATTGAATAGTGTGGATATATTATTGATAAATGAAGAAAAAACTGATTTCAGACTGCCTGAAAGCGTGGCAGTATTTCATCTGAAAACGCATTATCAGCCATTTTATTTATTGAATAATCCGCACAAAACGGTTACGGCTGATTTTTTTGCCGATAAAAAAGTGCTGGCAATAGCAGGCATTGCTCGCCCAGAACGCTTTTTTAATGCCTTGAAAAATATGGGTATTTCTTGCGAAACGCAGGCTTTGCCTGACCACGCCGCCATTGCTGTGGGCGATATACCAACAAGCCAAACGGTGATTATCACCGAAAAAGACGCGGTTAAATTAAACCAAGAAAATTTACCGCAAGTTTATGTTTTACCGATAGAAACAGAAATTAACCCCGAATTGATTGATAAGGTGATGACAAAATGTCGATTGAAATAGAACGCCGTTTTTTATTAAAAAATAACGACTGGCAAAAAGAAATTAAGCAGTCCATAAAAATGCAACAAGGCTATATGTCGGTGGAAAAAGAATGTACCATAAGGGTGCGTATTATTGATAATCACGCTTGGATTACCATAAAAGGCTTTATCAGCAATATATCTCGCCACGAATTTGAATACCCCATTCCTGTAAAAGAAGCACAAACAATGTTAAAAGAATTGTGTGCTTTTTCATTACAAAAAACACGGCATATTATTCAAAAAGGAGATTATACTTTTGAGATTGACGAATATCACGGACAAAATGCTCCTTTGGTTATTGCTGAATTAGAATTAAAAGACGAGAAGGAACAATATCCAAAGCCTAACTGGTTAGGCGAGGAAATTACCGCAGACGGCAGATACAGCAATGCTTATTTAAGCCGACATCCTTACAGTTTATGGGAAAATTATGATTAAAATATCTATTCAATACTTTTCAGGCAGCCTGAAAAATTAAATATTAAACAACACAACACATAATGGATTGAAATAAAATGATATTATCACTACTTGCGATTATTATCGGTTTGATTGTTTTGGTTTGGAGTGCCGATAAATTTATTGACGGCAGTGCGTCCGTTGCCAAAATTATGGGTATTCCGTCTTTAATCATCGGTATGGTGATTGTGGGCTTTGGTACTTCTGCCCCTGAAATGACGGTTTCGGTTATGGCGGCATTAGATAACAGCCCTGGCATTGCATTAGGAAATGCTTACGGTTCTAACATAACCAATATTGCCTTAATATTAGGGGTAACCGCCCTAATTTATCCTATTGCCACTTCGCAAAAAATTCTCAAAAGAGATTTACCCATACTCACCGTTTTAACAGTATTATCTGCCTATATGGCATATAACGGCGTTATTTCGCATTTAGAATCGTGGGTATTATTGGGTTTATTTATTTTGATTATGTCGTTTATTGTGATTTCTGACATTAAACAACATAAAAAAAGCAATGAATTTTATCAACAAGAACCGCCTGCAAAATCATTACCCGTATCCATATTTTGGCTAATTACAGGGCTTGTTTTATTAGTAGCCAGTTCCAAATTACTGGTTTGGGGTTCGGTGGAAATTGCTCACAAATTAGGCGTGAGCGATTTAATCATTGGCTTAACCATTGTCGCCGTTGGCACATCGCTACCTGAATTAGCGTCTTCCATTATTGCCGCCAAAAAAGGCGAAGACGACATTGCCTTGGGCAATGTGGTGGGTTCGAATATCTTCAATTTAATGTGCGTAGTGGGCATGGCAGGCGTTATCCGCCCCATTGCCGCTCCCCCAGAAGTGTTGTACCGCGACATTGCCGTTATGCTGTCTTTAAACGCCTTGCTGTTTGTCTTCTGCTGCAAACCCAAAATCAGCAAACCACAAGGCGTGGTGCTGCTCACCTGCTTTATCACCTACACCGCCTTTTTGGGCTACGCCGCATTTTTTCAGGCAGCCTGAAAATAAAAAAAACGACAGATAATTGTGTTCTGTCGTTTTCTTTTCAGGTAGCCTGAAAATATTGAATAATCAATAGCGTAACAATACCGCACCCCAAGCGAAGCCGCCGCCTATGCCTTCTAATAATAAATGTTGTCCGCGTTTAATTTTTCCTTCTCGAATACCCTCGTCTAATGCCAAAGGAATACTGGCGGCGGAAGTGTTGGCGTGTTCGGCAACGGTGAGAATAACTTTTTCGCGTGGCAAACCTAAATGTTTGGCGGTTGCGTCAATAATGCGGCTGTTGGCTTGGTGTGGCACTAACCAGTCGATTTTTTCCGCAGGAAAATTCGCTTCGGTAATGGTGTCTTTCGCCACTTCGGATAAGGCTTTGACGGCAAACTTAAACACCGCTTGACCGTCCATATTGATAAACTTCGCCCCGTTCCATTCACCGTTATTCATTCTGCCGTCCATATGCAACACAGACGCAAATTCGCCGTCCGCACACATTTTCGAGTGCAAAATACCTGGTTCGTCAGACGCACCCAATACCGCCGCACCCGCTCCATCACCAAACAAAACGCAGGTATTGCGGTCCTGCCAATTCACAATACGGCTCAATGTTTCCGCACCTATAATCAGCACTTTTTTGGCTAAACCGCCACGAATATAAGCGTCTGCCATCACCATAGCATACATAAAACCCGCACAGGCTGCCTGAATATCAAACGCAGGACAGTTGTTGGTTATGCCCAATTTTTGCTGCACCAAGCACGCAGTCGATGGAAAAGCATAATCGCCCGTAACTGTGCCGACAATAATTAAATCAATTTCATTAGGGGCGGTGTCGGCTTGTTGTAGAGCACGGCGTGCGGCTTTTACTGCTAAATTGCTGGTTGTGTCAAAATCATCAGCAATATGGCGGGCTTTAATGCCCGTGCGTTGGAAAATCCACTCGTCCGAAGTTTCCACTACTTTTGCCAAATCATCGTTGGTCATGCGTTTTTCAGGCAGAAAACTACCCACGCCTAAAATTCGAGAATAAGTCATTCGATGAACCGTCTTTAAAAGGTAAAAGGTAGAATGATAGGGCGAATAAAACGATTTGTCTATTTTTATCTTTTCAGGCAACCTGAAATACGGTTCATTGTTATTTTAAATCGGATTGTTTTCATCAAAGAACACGCATTCAACCGCGAAGTTTTGTTGAATTTTTTGGGCGAGTGCTTGTATGCCGTAGCGTTCTGTGGCGTGGTGTCCTGCGGATATAAAGGCGGTGTTAGCCTCATTCGCCAAGTGAAATTGTGATTCAGACGTTTCGCCTGTGATAAATGCGTCTATGCCGTAATTTAAGGCTGCCTGAAAAAATCCTTGTCCGCCGCCTGTGCAAATGGCAACTTTTTGAATGATTTTATTTTGCTCGCCTATGCAAAGCGGCGTGCGGTTTAATTCTTTTGCGATTGTTTGACTTAATTCGCCAAGCATTTGATTTTTTTTGGAAAAACACAAAGCAAGTAAGCCTTGTTCTTCGGTAAATTGCTGTACGGTAAAACCTAATTTTTGGGCAAGTTGTGCATTATTGCCGATTTCAGGGTGTGCGTCCAAAGGCAGATGATAAGCAAATAGATTGATATTGTGTTGTAATAACAGCAAGATGCGTTGTTTTTTCCAGCCGACAATACAAGGCGGTTCATTTTTCCAAAACATTCCGTGATGAACTAACAGTGTATCCGCTTGAATTTCAATGGCTTTTTCAATAACCGCACGGCTTGCGGTTACGGCACACAAAATTTTATGGATTTCGCTATTGCCTTCGACTTGCAAACCATTCGGGGCGTAGTCTTTAAATTGCTGCGTATTGAGTAATGCGTCAATATAAACGGAAAGTTCATTTCTTAACATTTTGTTTTTCCTTATGTTTTTAGTTTTCAGGCAGCCTGAAAAATTTACAAACCATTAAATCCGCCATTTGCCGCATTCGCATTGTGGGTCTTCTTCTTGGGCGATTTGGTTGTAGTGTTGGCAGACAATTTCTACAATTTCATCTATATTATCAACCACTTGTAATAAATCGCTGTCGCCCGCAGAAATGAGTTTCAAAGGCTGCATACTGTTTTCTAACCAGTCTTTTAAGCCTGTCCAAAATTTTTCTCCAAACAAAATAATCGGCGCAGGGGGGATTTTTTTTGTTTGAATTAACTTCCAAAATTTCTGTTAAAAATCTTGTGTCATTGGCAATTACATTTCTAAACTTGCATTTAATAAAATCACCGCACTTAAGATTATAGTTTTTTGCAATGCTATTTGAAACTAAAATAGCTGAATCTA
>JAFWRB010000003.1 GCA_017508845.1 Neisseriaceae bacterium
AACATTACCTAATTGGTCGTCTTGCACAACCACTAATTCAGGTGAGAAACCTGTTTTGAACAGTAATTTTTGATATTGTGGAAATTGCGTTGGGTCGGTAACTGCCAAAAACACTTTATTGCCACGTTTTAACAAGGGCAATATACGATTTTCTACGCACACAGACGCGTCCAAAACATCGTCTGGCATCACTTCTTGGTCATACAAAGACAAGTCCATCAATGGATAACCGAACAGTGTCGAAACAAACACTGCCAACGCATTGGGCGTAATGACTTTTTCTGCAAACAAAACTTCGGTGAATCTGCGTCCATCGTTATTTTGCAGTTTCTTTTGCAGGTCTTCGGCTTTGGCGGTGTCTATTTTTCCATTCTGTACCAAAGCACGCAATAATCCAACGCTCATAAGTCAGTATTCCAAGTTAATCGTTTTTATGTTCAAAAGGACAATATACCGTAATGTTAAAACATTATGGCATTTCTTACCAAAGAAATGCCGAGAAAATCAATGTTTCGTTGTATTTTAGGCGAAAAATCAGTCGGCAATACGGTAAAAAACTTCGTCTTTTTGAATTAAGTTAAAATCGCTCCGAGCCACTTCCATCAAGGCTTCGCCGCCGTCTTTTAAGTTCTGCACTTCACCTGCCATTGCCCGATTTTGCTGTTTTTGCTGTTCATTGATGATTTTTTGCTGTTCGATTTGTTGCTCTAATTCCCACACATCGTTCCAGCCGCCTTTACCAAACCACAGTTGGTAGTTAAAGGCGGCAATCACCAACAGTAAAAAGTAGGCAATGTATCTCATTGTTTTTTATCCTAATTGATAAAACGCTTTTTTGCCAGGATACACAGCATTCACACCCAATTCTTCTTCAATGCGAAGTAATTGATTGTATTTAGCAATGCGATCTGAACGCGACAACGAGCCTGTTTTAATTTGCATACAATTTGTGGCAACCGCTAAATCGGCAATAGTTGCATCTTCGGTTTCGCCCGAACGATGGCTCATCACGCAAGTATAGCGATTGCGTTTGGCTAAATCCACTGCCTGCAAGGTTTCAGACAGCGTGCCGATTTGATTGACTTTCACCAACAGGGCGTTGGCAATGCCTTTTTCTATGCCTTCTGCCAAGATTTTGGGGTTGGTAACAAAAGCGTCATCGCCCACTAATTGCACTTTTTTGCCTAATCGGTCGGTTAAGATTTTCCAGCCGTCCCAATCGTGTTCGCTCATACCGTCTTCAATCGAGATAATCGGGTATTTATCAACCAAATTTGCCAAATAATCAGCAAAACCTTGACTGTCTAACGATAAATTTTCGGCGGATAAGTGATATTTGCCGTCTTTGTAAAACTCGCTTGAAGCACAGTCTAACGCCAAAACCACATCTTCGCCTGCGGTATAACCTGCTTTTTCAACCGCTTCCAAGATGAGTTTGATGGCATCTTCGTGGCTTGCTAAATTCGGTGCAAAACCGCCTTCATCGCCCACTGTGGTTGAATAACCTTTGTCGTTGCAGATTTTTTTCAGGTTATGAAACACTTCCGCACCGCAACGCAGAGCTTCACGGAACGAAGACGCACCCACAGGCATAATCATAAATTCTTGAATATCCAAAGAATTGTTGGCGTGAGCTCCGCCGTTAATCACATTCATCATCGGCACAGGTAAGGACATAGGTCCTGCACCGCCGATATAGCGATAAAGCGGCAAACCTGCTTCTTCGGCAGCCGCTTTGGCCACTGCCATAGACACGGCTAATGTGGCATTAGCACCCAAAACACTTTTGTTTTCCGTGCCGTCTAATGCGAGCATCGCACGGTCGATTTCCGCTTGCTCGCTGGCTTCCAAGCCGATGACCACTTCGGCGATTTGGTTGTTAATGTTTTCAACCGCTTTCAAAACGCCTTTACCCAAATAGCGTTGTTTATCGCCGTCTCGCAACTCTAACGCTTCTTTTTCGCCAGTCGAAGCACCAGACGGCACGGCGGCACGCCCCATAACGCCACTTTCTAATAAAACATCGCATTCCACAGTGGGATTGCCACGAGAATCTAAAATCTCGCGTGCGAGTATGTCGATAATTGCACTCATTTGGGTTTTCCTTAATTTGGTTCAGGCTGCCTGAATATTTTATTTCAGGCTGCCTGAAAGGGTTTTTTATACCATTTTATAAAGAGTTTGTATCCATTAACATATTTCAGGCAGCCTGAAATAGATTAAAAAATCAATTTATTGCAAAATCTTTATAAAAACATTTCATTTGCACCTTGCAGTGCTTTTAATAGGCAAAAATATCTGCCTATTTATTTTTCAGGCTGCCTGAAAGAAGTTCAGGCTGCCTGAAAATATTTGTCTTTGGTGGGTTGGAAACCCACCCTACAATGTTTTTGCGTTTGGTGGGCAGGAATGCCCACCCTACCATGCTCAATGGTGGGTCGAAGACCCACCCTACAATGTTACGCCCGTTTGCGAAACTCGCCCGTACGCGTATCGATTTCGATTTTCTCACCGATTTCCACGAACGCAGGCACGGAGATTTCGCCGCCGCCAACTAATCGTGCAGGTTTCATCACCTTGCCCGAAGTATCACCTTTAACCGCAGGTTCGGTATATTCCACTTCACGCACCACAATCGTGGGCAATTCCACCGAAATCGCACGACCGTTATAGAAAGTAACTTCGCACACATCTTCCATACCATCAACGATATAAGGCAAGGCATCGCCCATATTTTCGGCTTCTATTTCGTATTGATTGTATTCTTCGTCCATAAACACATACATCGGGTCGGCGAAGTAAGAATAAG
>JAFWRB010000124.1 GCA_017508845.1 Neisseriaceae bacterium
ATTGATACGCCGCAAATTGAAAGCGTTTTAGCAAAAATTGCCCGTATTCCTGAAAAAACAGTCAATAGCGATGATAAGGAAGTGCTGAAAAGTCTTTCAGGCAGCCTGAAACAACGCATTTTCGGACAAGATGAAGCGGTTGATAGTGTGGTTAATGCGGTAAAACTCTCCCGCAGTGGTTTGGGGCTGCCTGAAAAACCGACAGGTTGTTTCTTATTTGCAGGTCCCACAGGTGTGGGTAAAACCGAGTTAGCACGAGCTTTGGCAAACGCTTTGGGCATTGGTATGATTCGTTTTGATATGTCCGAATATATGGAACAGCACGCTGTGGCAAGGTTGATTGGTGCACCACCTGGTTATGTCGGTTTTGAACAAGGCGGGTTACTCACGGACGCTGTGCATAAACAACCGCACGCGGTGTTGTTGTTGGACGAATTAGAAAAAGCACACCCCGATATTTACAATATTTTATTGCAAATTATGGACTACGGTATGCTCACCGACAATAATGGCAGAAAAAGCGACTTCCGCCACATTATTTTAATTATGACCACAAACGCAGGGGCAGAAGAGATGGCACGGCAGAGCATAGGCTTTGCAAGCGGCATTGCTCTTAACAACGGCGAAGAAACCTTAAAACGCACATTTACCCCAGAATTTCGCAATCGCTTAGACAGCATTGTGTCGTTTGCTCCATTGAATCAAACAAGTATCGAGCAAATTGTGGAAAAATTTCTGTGTGAATTGCAATTACAATTAGCCGAACAAAATGTCATTGCCACATTCACCGATACACTGAAACACTATTTCGCTCATCACGGTTTTGACGACAAAATGGGGGCCAGACCCTTACGCCGCTTAATCCAGAGCAAACTGCGACAACCTTTGGCAGATGAATTGCTGTTCGGCGATTTAGCACACGGCGGTACCGTAGAAATCGATTGCGATGAAAACGGCAATGTGCTTTTTCATCGACAAAGTGAAGAAATGGAAGTGGTTTAATCAATGAACAATGAGCAGTGAGTAGTTATCCTGCCTTATCAGGCAAAACGGTTTGTTTGTAGATAACGCTTTGATTATTTTTTAACTTCACTGCGTTCGTTGAACTTCGTTTCAGGCAGCCTGAAAATATTAAACAAAAGCGTGGGCAACAAGTTGCCCACGCTACGCACATTGCTCATTGACAACGATTACATCGTAAAAGTCGGACGCGGATTATCCAATAAGCCCATTAAGTTTTTTTCAATAAATTCTTTGGCTTGCTTGCCAATTTCGTCCGCAGGGAAGGCAAAACCTACGCCTGTGGGTTTGACTGTGGAAGTGCTTTTGGGGTTAAACCACACGGCTTTGCACATCATCGGAAACGGTTTTTCGTTTTCCATAATGTCCAAGATAATCATTTGATTTTCGCCCAATTTGTATTGCGTATTGGTCGAAATAAAAATGCCGCCCATTTTCAAAAAACGCATATAAGAATGGTACAACAGCGTACGGTCTTTAATGGCGACTTTAATCGGTAATTTTGCGGGTCCTGCTTGTGCCATGTTTTTCAATTCCTTTTATAAAGTTAATTTCAAATAATCAATTAGCAAACATTCTACCGTAAGTTTAACATTAAGGGTGTGTTGTCCGTAAGGTACAAGGCGAATTGATTGGTCATATAGGGCAAAAATGTTACTAAAATTTAATTTATTGGCTAATTCAGTGAGTTTTTTGGCATATTGTGGATAAAAAAGTACTTCTTCGTCATCGCCGTGCAACGCCGCAATTAAATCGACTAACCACTTGTTAAACCACTCTAAAAATAAAGACAAGGGCTGTTTTTTGCGGTCAAACAAGGCGGCAAAGTCTAATATGGCAACCATTCTGGGAACAGACAACACGGCTAACAGTTGCTGGCGTAAATCGTCTAATTCTGCGTCAAATTCAAACAAGGGCGAGCCGCCGTGAAAGGCAAGCATTTCAAAGGCATTCGGTACTTTTTGTTGCTGTAAAAATTCAACCGCTGCCGTCTTGGTAGGCATATTCAAAGGAAAATGTCGGCAACGGCTTTTGATTATGGGCAACAAGCGGTCTTTGCTGTGCGACACCAAAATAAAAACAACGGTTTCAGACGGTTCCTCCAATACTTTGAGTAAGGCATTGGCTGCCTGAACATTCATCGCTTCCGCTGGGTGAATGAGTATCACACGGCGATGACCACGCAAGGGCGTTAAGTGTATGTTTTTAATCACTTCTCGCACTTCTTCGATTTTGATTTGTAATAATTTTTTGGCGTTATCTTCTTCGTCTTTTTTGGGTGTGAGTTCGTAAAAATCAGGGTGCAAACCTTGTTCGTTTAAGCGGCAAGACGCACAAACGCCACAGGATTCAAAAGGTTTGGGCGGATTTTCGCACAATAAAACACTGGATAAGTGGCGAGCAAAAGCGGTTTTGCCAATGCCGCGTCTGCCAGATATAAGCCAAGCATTGGGAATATTATCACCGCAAGCGGCAATTTGTTGCCATTGTGCTTCGTGCCACGCGTATATCATTTTTTGGCTCTCCACTGTTTCAGGCAGCCTGAAAGTATATGTAGCAAATGATTTTGCACCATTTCTTTGTCTTGATTGCTGTCAATCACCGCATAGCGTTTGGGATTTTTCGCCGCTTGCCGCAAATACGCTTGACGCACGCGTTCAAAAAACGCAGGGTCTTCTTGTTCAAAGCGGTCTTTTTGGCGTGCCTTTGCCACTCTTTCTTGCGACACTGCCACAGGCACATCGAAAATAATCGTCATATCAGGACGAAAATCGCCTTGCACCCAGTTCTCAATCGTGGCAATGCGGCTATCAGGCATTTGCCTGCCGCCACTTTGATAAGCATAAGACGCATCGGTAAAACGGTCGGAAATCACCCATTTGCCTGTGTTTAAGGCAGGATAAATCAGTTGATTTAAGTGCTGAGCCCGTGCGGCAAACATTAACAGCGTTTCGGTATCAGGGTGCATCTTGTTGTTTTGGTGCAATAAAATTTCACGCAATTTTTCGCCCAAATCCGTGCCGCCTGGTTCGCGTGTGTAAATGGTTTCAATGCCTTCATTTGCCAAAAATTCTTGAATAAACGCCAAATGCGTGCTTTTGCCCGCTCCGTCTATACCGTCTAATACTAAAAAAAATCCGTTCATAATCAATAAGTTATACTTGTTTTATCATGTTTCAGGCTGCCTGAAACGCTTTATTTTTCAGGCAGCCTGAAAGAGTGCCATTTTACCAGTAAGAGCAATATTGTTTAAACACACGAATGGTTTTAATCACGGCGTTTTCAATGTCGCGGCGGTATTGATCATCGTTAATCCACGCTTCATCTTGTGGATCGGTAACCACACCGATTTTTACTTGCACCGCAGGAATTTCCGCATCACGCAACAGGGGAATATCGCGTTCGTAAATGCCGTATTCTTTCACAACCAAAGGTAAGCCTTCGTGTTCTTTGTGAAAATACGCAGGATTGCGTTGCAAGGGTTTTAAACGAAAGCCCAAGCGTTGTGCAAAGCATAAAGACGCACGATATTTTTTATTGCTTTTGGAAACATACATCGAATAGCCTTCAAACGATTGCGTGGATTTATTAACCGTTACGCCGTCTTTGACTTCGCTTTTCAGGTAGCGTTTGGGCGATACATCGTGATGAATGGACAAAAGCAAATCCGCTTCCCAAATATTGGCTTGTTCCGCACGGTGTTTATCGCTCACATAACCGTAATCACCACGCGTGAGTTTTACTTCCCAGCCTGCGGCTTCAATGCGGGGAATTAACTCATTGACAAAGCGGTCGTTGTATTCCACTTCGCGTTTGCCACGCACGCCTGCCATACCTGGGTCGTTAATGGAATAGCCTGAATCTAACGCTAACACAGGTCTTTTCCATTTATGGGCTTGGGCAGATGCTTTGGCTTTGGGCTGTGTTTTTTTCTTATCGGCTAAGTTTGGGGTCGGTTTTTTTTCTGCCACATTCGGCAATGATTTTTCCGCAGGTTTTGCCGCAACAGGAGCGGGCTTGGGTGGCTCATTTGCCACAGGTTTTTTTGCTACCGTGTTAGGTGTTTTTTTCTTGGCTGGCGTTTTTTTCTTTGCCACAGGTTTATCGGGCGTGCTTGCCGTTTGTTTGGGCGGGATAACATAATCGGGCTTA
>JAFWRB010000125.1 GCA_017508845.1 Neisseriaceae bacterium
ACCGTATTTCACCAAATTTATCGCCACCCAAAAATCGCTAAAAAAGGGGGCCGCTAATTTATTTCTGAAAGTCATTTTTAAATATCATAATAAAACAATAAGTTATAAAACAATCATTATTCCGCTTGACTTTATTTTAGAATATACTAAAATAACGAAATTAAATAATGAACAGAAAAATATTTGTTTTTAACTATATTAAAAGGCACAAAAAATGAACGCTAAATTAAAAAATATTATCCAACACACGCCCTTGCCTGTGGCGGGATTAGCCTTTGGTATCACGGGTTTAGGCGGTTTGTTTGCTGAATTTGGTCAAGGTGCGTGGGCAAAGCCCGTGTTTGGTATTTTGGGTGCGGCATTGCTGATTATTGTGGCGTTAAAAGCCCTATTTTTGCCGCAAAATCTCAAAGCCAATTTGCAACACCCTGTTCAAGCGGCTGTGGCAACGGTGATTCCCTTTGCGTTTATGTTAGACGCGGCTTATTTAGCACCCAATTACCCGAATGCCGCAGCAGTGCTGTGGTTATTTTCCCTAATTGCGGTGCTGATTTATCTTGCGTGGTTTAATGCCAAATATATTTTACATTTTCAAATAAAACAAGTATTTGCGGCTTATTTTATTCCCTTTGTGGGCTTTTGCGTGCCTGTGATGACTTCGCACCATTTAACCATCGACTGGTTGCCCTTGCAAACCATTCGCTATGGGCTGTTTGGCTTGTCAGCAATCGGCTTTGTGGTGATGTTTATCGTCATTTCCATACGCTACCTGAAAGTGCCTGTTAGCGAAACTTCCGCTCTCCCTGTGTTTGCGATTTACACCGCACCGCTGGCGATGTTGATTGTGGGCTACGCACGCCTGTTACCGCATGGTGAGCATTCCGCCGCTTTGGTTTGGGTATCGCTCATCTTGTCGCAACTTTTGTTTGTTATGGTATTAAGCCAAGTGCCTGTCTATTTGAAAAACGGTTTCTTTCCGTCTTATGCGGCTTTGACTTTCCCTTTTATCATCACCGCCAACAGCCTGTTTGAAGGCTTACGCATTTTGAACGCACAAGAAGTGTGGTTTTATTTAGCATACGCCGAAGGCATTTTTGCGATGATGATGACGCTGTTTGTGTTGTTTAAGTATTTAATTTTCTTCAAGAAAATTGCGAACAATCCGCCACAAACAGGACATTAAATTCATTTCATTCTCTCCAATTATCTGCAAGTTTTCTCGCCACAAATCAGTGGCGAGTTTTTTTCAGGCAGCCTGAAAACAATGAGCAGTTAGCAATGAGCAATGAGCAATGAAATTTTATGTTTTGCCTTGTCAGGCAAAACAAATATATTTAGATAACGCTTCGATTTTGTTTCAGGCTGCCTGAAACTAAAATCGAAGCGTTATCAAAAAATATCCGTCAAGCCGCAAGGCTTGACATAGTACTTAATTGCTAATTGCTCATTGCTAATTGCTCATTGCTAATTACTCACTGCCCTAAATGCTTTTTCAAATAAACCCCCGTCTGGCTTTTTTTATTTTTAGCAATTTCTTCTGGCGTGCCGACTGCTATGATTTCGCCGCCGTTATCGCCGCCTTCTGGACCCAAATCGATAATGTAATCGGCGGTTTTGATGACATCTAAATTGTGTTCGATAATCACAATGGTGTTGCCTTTGCCTTGTAAGCGTTTGATTACTTTTAATAAAATATCAATATCGGCAAAGTGTAAGCCTGTGGTGGGTTCGTCCAAAATGTATAGCGTTTTGCCTGTGTCGCGTTTGGAAAGTTCCAACGCCAATTTCACCCTTTGGGCTTCGCCGCCTGATAGTGTGGTTGATGACTGCCCCAATCGCACATAGCCCAAGCCCACATCAAACAGCGTTTGCAGTTTGCGTTGTAAGGTAGGCACATTCGCAAAAAATTCGAGTGCGTCTTCCACCGTCATATCTAAAACTTCGGCAATGTTTTTGCCTTTGTACTGCACTTCCAAAGTTTCACGGTTATAGCGTTTGCCGCCGCACACTTCGCACGGCACAAACACATCAGGCAGAAAGTGCATAGCCACTTGGATTACGCCGTCTCCTTGACAGGCTTCACAGCGTCCGCCACGCACATTGAACGAAAAGCGTCCGCTGGTGTAGCCCCGCTCACGAGCCAAAGGCACGCCTGCAAACAGTTCGCGAATGGGCGTGAAAACGCCTGTATAAGTGGCAGGGTTGGAACGCGGCGTTCTGCCTATGGGCGATTGATTGACATCAATCACTTTATCCAAGTGTTCCAAGCCGAAAATATCGTCATAAGGGGCAGGTTCGGTGTTGGCTCGATTGAGTTCTCGGTTGGCGATATTCGCTAATGTTTCGTTAATCAGCGTGGATTTACCGCTGCCTGAAACGCCTGTAACGCAGGTAATCACGCCCAAAGGCAAGTTGAGCGTGATATTTTTTAAGTTATTGCCCCTTGCTCCTGTGATAATCAGCATTTTGTCAGGGTCGATTTTATGGCGTTTGTCAGGCACGGCAATTTTTTTGCGACCGCTTAAATAGTCGCCTGTGGGCGAATTTTCGCACGCCATAATTTCGGCAGGCGTGCCTGAAACCACCACTTCGCCGCCGTGTTCGCCTGCCGCTGGTCCCATATCCACGACAAAATCGGCGGCTCGGATTGCGTCTTCATCGTGTTCGACCACAATCACTGTGTTGCCCAAGTCGCGTAAATGTTTCAGGGTGCCTAATAATCTATCGTTATCTCGCTGGTGTAAGCCGATTGACGGCTCATCCAAAACATACATCACGCCTGTTAAACCGCTACCGATTTGGCTTGCCAAGCGAATGCGTTGCGATTCACCACCTGACAAGGTTTCCGCCGAACGAGAAAGGGTTAAATAATTTAAACCCACATCAATTAAAAATTTCAAACGGTCGCGAATTTCTTTTAACACTTTTTCGGCAATTTTCGCCTTGTTGCCGTCTAATTGAATTTGATTAAAAAAATCAAGCGTTTTGGATAAAGGCATAGCGTTAATTTCATGCAAAAACGCACCGCCCACTTGCACAAAACGGGCTTCTTTACGCAATCTTGCCCCATGACATTCAGGGCAAGAGCGATGAGCCAAAGCCATTGCCAACTCTTCTTTAACGGCGACAGAATCGGTTTCACGATAACGGCGTTCCCAGTTGGGAATAATGCCCTCAAAAGCGTGCGAGCGTTTGAACGACTTGCCGTTTTCGCCTAAATATGAAAATTCAATAGCTTCTTTTTTCGAGCCGAATAAAATGACATCACGCACTTTTTCAGGCAGCCTGAAAAAAGGCGTATCCACCGCAAAATCATAATGTTTTGCCAAAGATTGAATCATCTGAAAATAAAATAAATTGCGTTTGTCCCAGCCCTTAATCGCCCCAGCCGCCAGCGACAGTTCAGGGTGCAGCACCACGCGTTCAGGGTCGAAAAATTCCACTGCCCCCAAACCATCGCACGCAGGGCAAGAACCCATAGGATTATTAAACGAAAACAATCGTGGTTCTAATTCTGGCAGACTATACGCACAGTGCGGACAGGAAAATTTAGCGGAAAAAAGCAACTCATCGCCATTATCCATATTCACCGCCACCGCCTTATCATTGCCAAACCGCAGAGCCGTTTCAAAACTTTCCGCCAAGCGTTGTTTGTTGTCTAAATTCACTTTCAGGCGGTCAATCACCACTTCAATCGTGTGTTTAATGTTTTTTTCTAATTTAGGAACGCTGTCTAATTCAATAATTTCACCGTCCAAACGCACACGCACAAAGCCTTGCGTTTGCAAATCAACAAAAAAATCGACAAACTCACCTTTGCGTTCTTTCACCGCAGGGGCAAGAATCATCATTTTACTGTTTTCAGGCTGCCTAAACACTTCATCAACCATTTGCGACACCGTTTGCGATGACAATTCTTCGCCGTGTTCAGGACAAATCGGCGTGCCAACCCGGGCAAACAACAGCCGCAAATAATCGTGAATTTCGGTTACCGTACCAACCGTTGAACGCGGATTGTGTCCAGCGGATTTCTGCTCAATCGCAATCGCAGGCGACAAGCCTGTAATCAAATCCACATCAGGCTTATCCATCATCTGCAAAAACTGGCGAGCATAAGCGGACAGACTTTCCACATAACGCCGCTGCCCTTCGGCATACAGCGTATCAAACGCAAGCGAAGACTTACCGCTGCCTGAAAGCCCAGTAATCACCACGAGTTTGCGGCGTGGAATGTCCAAATCAATATTTTTCAAATTATGCGTTCTCGCCCCACGAATACAAATCGTGTGAATATCTTTTGCGTCCCCAAGTTTTGCTTTTGCCATAATATTTACTTTTTCAGGCAGCCTGAAAGT
>JAFWRB010000126.1 GCA_017508845.1 Neisseriaceae bacterium
GGTTTTTCGCATTGTCGTTACAACACCTTTGGCGTTGATAAAAAATCTGACAATTTTTTATGTGGATTGCCACGATTTGAACTTCGAGACCCCCACGCCTTACGGCTCGGGGCGACACAGGCGTAAGCGGTAAAACCGCTAACGCCTGTCTGTCGGCTCGTAATGACAGTAACTTTTTTCAGGCTGCCTGAAAACAATACTCCGTGTTCTTTGTGTTCTTATGTGAGAGATTAAATCAACTCCGCCTGCCATAAATCGGCAAATGTTTCGCGGCGGCGAATGAGTTTGCTTTGGCTGCCTGAAACCAAAACTTCTGCCGCTCGTGCTCTGGCGTTGTAGTTGGACGACATACTCATACCATACGCCCCAGCACTTTTGACGCACAGCAAATCGCCTTGCGCCACTGCCAAAGAGCGGTTTTTGCCTAAAAAGTCGCCGCTTTCGCAAATTTGTCCAACCACATCGGCGGTGATTGGTGCAATATCCTTAACACAAACAGGCACAATATCGTGGAAAGCGTCATACAGGGCAGGGCGTGCCAAGTCGTTCATTGCGGCATCAACCACCACAAAATTTTTCTCTTCGCCGTGTTTCACATATTCAACCTGCGTTAAAAGCACGCCAGCATTGCCCACTAACGAGCGACCAGGTTCTAAAATCAAAGACAGCGGACGGTTGCCGATGATTTTGGCAACGGCGTTTGCATAAACGGATAAATCAATCAGGGTTTCATTTTGATAGCGAATGCCCACGCCGCCGCCCAAATCAATGTGCGACAAGCGAATGCCCAAATTGCCCAAATCATCAACTAATGCCACCACTCTTTCGCAAGCGTCAATCAGGGGTTGAACTTCGGTTAATTGCGAGCCGATATGACAATCCACGCCGATAATTTCTACATTCGGCAAGTTTTGTGCGGTGCTGTAAGCGTTAATCGCTTGCTCAAAGGGAATGCCAAACTTATTATTTTTCAAGCCTGTGGAAATATAAGGGTGCGTTTTCGCGTCAATATTGGGGTTAATGCGAAACGAAATCGGGGCAATTTTATTCAGGCTGCCTGCAATCTCGTTGATGCGAGTGAGTTCGGGCATAGATTCCACATTAAAGCATTTAATGCCAGATTTTAAAGCAAATTCAATTTCCGCCGCCGTTTTGCCAACACCTGAAAAAATCACCTTATCCGCCGAGCCACCTGCTTGCAAAACGCGTGCTAATTCGCCGCCTGACACAATATCAAAACCGCTACCTAATGACGCAAACAGCCGCAAAATATTCAGGTTGCCATTTGCTTTCACCGCATAACAAACCAGCGTATCTATTTGATTAAATGCGTTTTTATACGCCGAAAACGCTTGCCGTAAAGCGTTTTCAGAATACACAAAAACAGGTGTGGCAAATTCTTGGGCCACTTGGTTTAAGGCGACTTCTTCTATATGAAGTAAGTTATTGATATTATTCAGCATTTTCGTTTCCTTTTGGTTCGTCAGACACAGGCGGTTTTAAGCCCACGCCTGTTTGAATGGGTGAAAAGGTTGCATCGTCATCATCGTGCGGCAAATACAAATCCCCCTTAAATCCGCAGGCAGATAGGGCAAATAAGGTTGCAAAAATAATGGCTAATTTCATTGTTTGATATAAATCAGAGTAAAGGTGTAATGATAAATTAGCCATTAGCAATTAGCAATGAGCAATTATTTCAGGCAGCCTGAAAGAATTTGCTCATTAGATTACTTTTCTATTGTGTTAAAATACACCGTTTATATTTTCAGGCATATTTTATGGTTGAATTTGCCCCGCCCGATTTTGAACGCAAAATTGTTACGCCAGAACGCTTGCCGCAAGTGTTAAACACCATTGACCGCCCTTTGGTTTTTACGAATGGTTGCTTTGATATTGTGCATCGCGGACATGTTTCGTATTTGGCACAGGCAAAACAATTAGGCAAATGCTTGATTGTGGCGTTGAATACAGACGCTTCCGTCAAACGGCAGGGCAAGGGGTTAGAGCGTCCGATTAACCCTTTATCTCATCGTATGGCAGTGATTGCGGCGTTAGAAAGTGTTGATTTAGTTACTTATTTTGACGAAGATACACCGTTTAATTTAATCGAACTTATCCAGCCCGAAATCTTGGTCAAAGGCGGCGACTGGCAGCCTGAAAATATTGTGGGAGCGGCAGAAACTATCGCTCGTGGCGGTAAAGTGTTTTCTATTCCTTTTTTGTATGAAACTTCGACTACGGCTTTGGTAAAGAAAATACGAAATACTTAACTTATTAATATTTAAGGTGATTTACTATGAACGAAACAATGGAAAATCTATTGAACAATCCGATAAATAATTCTTTTGACAACGAACAATCTTCTTCCTACTTTGATTCAGACGCATTGTGGTTGCTTTTGGCAGACGCAAAACCGCACAATGTTGCGGATTTGTGCAATCGTTTGCAAACAGACGCGGGCGGCATTAACCGTTATCGCTTGGCTCTGCCCGATAATGTGCGGGAAAACTTAAAGCAGGGAGATGGTTTTTGGCAGTTGAAAACGCCGTCTGTGGTGTTTCGTGAAAGCGATTTTGCCGAGTTTGCTCAAACCGAAGAAATTCCTGTGCATATTGTCAGCGAATGTCTTTCCACAAATATGTTGTTGTCCGAAAAGGTGAAAACCGCGTTAGCCGCCACGCCCGACATTAACCCCGACTTGTTGCGTCAGGCTTTGGTTGCGAATCGCCAAACAGGCGGTTACGGCAAACAAGGACGACTTTGGACGGCTCCTGCGGGCGATGTTTTGACTTTTAGCCTGTCGATTTTCTCTCGCCGTCCGCGTAATCAAACAGGGGCCATGCCTTTGGTGATTGCGTTAAGTTGCCAAAAAGTGTTACGCCGTTTTGGTATTGACGCCAAAATTAAATGGCCCAACGACATTATGGTGGGCGATGAAAAAATCGGCGGTATTTTGGTTGAAAGCATTCCACACGATGCAAATCACATTTGCATTATCGGCGTGGGCTTAAATTTCAATGCTCCCGAAATTGACGGTCAAGCCACAACAGGTGTGTGGAATCACGCTCCCGATATTCGTCCAGAACCCTTGCTCAAAGCCTTAATTCACGAAATTAACCGCGATATTCAATTCTTCTTTATTCACGGTTTTTCCACTTTCCAAACCGCCTACACCGCAGGTTGCCGCGATATAGGGCAAGATGTCATCATTATGCGTGATGAAAAAGTGGTTACCGAAGGCAAAGTTTTGGGCGTTGATGGCACAGGAGCGTTGCTGTTAGAAACAGGCGGCGAAGTGAAAAAAATCGTCAGCGGTGAAGTGTCTTTGCGGCATAAAAATGAAAGCGTAGGGGCAGTGGTTGATCAAATGCTGATTTTGGATTGCGGTAACAGCAAAATTAAATGGGCGTGGGTTGTGAATGGCGATATTGTCGGCACGTTTAAAGCACCATATAACAAATTGTCTATTTTGGGCGAATTTTGCCGTCAGCATAAAGACATTAAAAAGATTTACGGCTCTGCCGTGTGCGGACAGATGAAAAAACTGCAAGTCGCCGAACAAGTGTTACACCGCATAGAATGGTTTGCGTCCGAACAAGTGGCGTGTGGCATTCGCAATCACTATCGCCACACAGGCGAACACGGGGCCGACCGTTGGTTTAACGCATTAGGGGCAAGACGCTTTACTTCAAACGCGTGCATTGTGGTTTCTTGCGGCACAGCGATTACCATTGACGCATTAACTACCAGCAATCAATATTTAGGCGGTAGCATTTTGCCAGGTTTCAATCTGATGAAAGATTCACTGTCGAAAAATACCGCCAATTTAGACCGTCCATTCGGTCGCATTTATCCCTTTGCCACAACCACGCCGAACGCGATTGCCAGCGGCATTATGGACGCAGTAGTGGGGGCGTTAATCTTAATGTATGACCGCTTGGTCGAAAAAGAAGAAGGTTTGCCTGTGGATATTATTCTCACAGGCGGCGGTTCATCTCGCATTTATCACCACTTACCGCCACAATTTGTAGCAGGTAAGCACATTGAAATGGTTGATAATTTGGTTATTTTTGGATTACTCAGTCGGATTGAACAAAGATGAAATGGGTTTTTGCCATTTTAGTGGCGTTAAATTTAGTGGTTTTCACAACAACCATTATTCGACAAATGGTTGTTGCTCCTGTGCAGCATCAACTGCAACAGCAGCAACAACCAACACAAGCACCGCAAGACAGAACCATTGTCATACAAACGCCGCCGCCACAACTGACGATGCCTAATCAGCCCGTTGCAGGCACAAATCCCGCTGCTGCCAAACCCAAAGCCCCCAAGGCGGATAATAGCAATAAAAAAGCCGATTTAATTGTCGATAAACCCGTTGAAAAACCTGCCGCCCCCAAAAACTGTGGCGGAGCAATGGTTACACTTAAAGAAGACGATTATCACCGCATTAAAGGCTTGCTGTCCAAATGGCCAAACGCCGCCAGTCAATCCGTTGCCCCCAAAGCAAATAACAACGAACGCAAAGGCACATTTTGGGTGGCGTTAGCCAAAACGCCAACAGAAGACGAAAAAATTTCTTTAATGGCAAAAAGTTACCGCCCTGTGGTAGAGGGTGGTTACACCGTTGTGGGCAAATTCCCCACACGATTAGCCGCAGAAGGCTTTCGCCTAAAATTAGACGCAGACGGCTTTCCCACACAAGTGGTGGAACAATTTTCAGGCGATAGCGGAGCGGTCAGTGCCACAATGGTTACCGTTGCATTCTTAAAAGTAGATGACCAAGACGCGGCACAAATTACCGAAATCGTCAAACCATACGCCAAATTAAAACGCAATGTGTGTAAGTCGTAAAATGGCTATTTTCAGGCTGAAACCTTTGCAAAACCTATTATCAATATAATA
>JAFWRB010000127.1 GCA_017508845.1 Neisseriaceae bacterium
AACGACTGAATACATCGTACTTTTTGTAGATATATTCAGCAATCAATTCAGTTTGTTTTTTGCGGCTCAATGTGCCCACTGCGGCTTTTAACGCAATGCCCATTGAAGTTTCTTTTGCCATTGTGTTTCCCTTTGAAAATCATTTTCTCAAAATAAGCGGCGATTTTCTCATAAATTCATCAGTTTCGACAAGTATTTATCGACATTTTTCAGGCAGCCTTTTCCACGCATTGGAAATGGTTGCACGGTTTTGATACAGCAATAAGATTGAACCCCCGTTATCAGGCACAATATCAATGTATAGCCCACCCTTGCCTGTGGCAGGATTCACCAACTGCACGGTGGCTTCTCCGCCGTCATAGCGTTGCGTGGTGTAGAAGTCATTGGGCAATTTAAAATCGTCCGCAATATGTTGTTGCAAACATTGTGCGGCACCATCAACTCCATAATGCGAACGCACGGTGTTAATGGGTTTCTCATTGCGTTGTGGAAAAACATTTTTGGGCTTAATCACAATATCCGATGATACTTTGGGTTGCGGCTTGGGTGTTTGATTAAATTCCGCACAAGCGGTTAAAATGGTAGCCACAGCCAATAGTGTTCCTAATGTTCTAAAATGCACAAACATTATGGTTTTATCTCCAATAATCACGACAATCGGGCATTAAAATAGACTATCCTATTTAAACTTGCCTTAAAAAGGGTTAATGATAATATGATTACGCAATCTAATCAATGCACGCAAAAAATCGCTCTGGCACTCACAGGTGCGTCTGGTATGCCTTATGCACGGCGACTTTTGGGTGGGTTAATTCAGCATAATATTCAAGTTTATTTGCTTTATTCCGAAGCGGCGGAGACGGTAGCAAAGCAAGAATGTGATTGGGTTTTGGACGATGATTTTGCTGCAACAAAACAGCGTTTATCGGCGGAATTTCAGGCAAAATCAGGGCAGTTGCAGGTTTTTGAAAGACACGATTGGTTTTCGTGTTTAGCCAGTGGCTCGGCTTTTCCTGACGCAATGATTGTGTGTCCTGCGTCTATGGGAACGGTTGCCGCCATTGCCAATGGTTTGTCGGATAATCTCATTGAACGAGCCGCCGATGTGTGCTTAAAAGAAAAAAAACCGCTTATCATTGTGCCACGAGAAACGCCGTTTTCCCTTATTCATCTTCGCAATTTAACCGCATTAGCAGAAGCAGGGGCAACCATATTGCCCCCTGCCCCTGCGTTTTATCATCGTCCGCAAACGATTGATGATATGCTCGATTTTGTGGTTCATCGCATTTTGCAACATTTACAGATTAACGAACCCAAAGCGTATCGCTGGGGATTGACAAGGCTGCCTGAAAAGGATTAGTATGGCAATACTATGAAAACACAAAACGCATGTTTCTTTTTTTCTTATTACTGGCACAGCCCACGGGCGGTGCGTTTTGTCGTTTCCGAAAACAATGGTCGATATTGACGATTGAAAGCAGATAAAACGAAGAACCGCCCCAAATGGGCGGTTTTTTATTGCCTGATTGATTAAATTTTAAGGAAGAATGAAAATGAACAACGCCATATTAAAAACCATACCGCAAACCACATTGCAAAGAAAATTATTGTTATTAGACGGCAATGCACACCGTCTATCGCCCGTCAAACCTGTCGCAGACAATGTTTTAAGCGAAGCGGGTTTTCCTGAAATTCGTATGACAGCGTGTTTAATCGCCGCACAACGCTGGGAAGACGACACACATTCACCCGATATTTTTACCGATACCGCCGACTGGTTTGCCGCACGCATATTGGTTTTGAACATACGGCGATTGGAAATTGCCCCACACGATTTAAAAACGGTAAAAACCGCCCTACTGCGAGCCCAAGCCTTTGCCGCACAACACAAACGCCCGTTCAGGCAGCCTGAAATTCGCATTATTTTGCACCAAAAAGATAATGGCATTTGCCCAATTTGGGTAGAACAGTGAGCAGTTGTTATGTTTTGTCTCGCGGCAAAACGGATATATTTTAGATAACGCTTCAACTATCTTTTCAGGCTGCCTGAAAAGATATTATTCCCTATCAATTTCAGATAAAATAGCACCTTTTAATATAAGCCAAATCAGGAGAACGGTAATGCAAGAAAAACGCGTGGTGATTACGGGTGTGGGCGTGATTAGTGCCTTTGGACGCTCGTGGGCTGATGTGAGAACGCATTTTCAGGCAAAAAAAAATGCGGTACGCGTTTTTGACGACTGGAACCGTTTTGCTGATTTAGAAAGCAAACTCGCCGCTCCTGTGGTCGGCTATCAGCCGCCCAAACACTGGACTCGCAAACAGTTGCGTTCTATGGGACCTGTGGCTCAATATGCGGTTGATGCGGCAGAACAAGCCTTAACAAACGCAGGTTTAATCAATGACCCCATCATCAAAACAGGTTTAATGGGTACAGCGTGCGGTTCGTCTGTGGGTTCAACCCAAGATGTTTTGGATAGCGGCTTACTTTTAGCAGGTTATGAGAGCAACTTTAACGCCAATACCTATGTGCGTATGATGCCGCACTCATCGGTTGCCAATGTCGCCATTTTCTTTGGTTTAACGGGCAGAATTATCCCCACTTCGTCCGCCTGCACTTCGGGCAGTCAAGCCATAGGCTATTCGTATGAAGCCATTAAATACGGCAAAATTCCGATGATGTTAGCAGGCGGTACAGAACAACTTTGTCCCAGTGAAGTGTTTGTTTTTGATAGTCTTTATGCCGCATCTCGCAAAAATGACGCACCCGAAACGACACCCCGCCCTTACGATAAAAACCGAGATGGTTTGGTGATTGGCGAAGGAGCGTGTATGATGGTTTTAGAAGAATTAGAGCACGCCCAAGCACGCGGAGCAAATATTTTGGCAGAAATTGTGGGCTACGGTGCCAATAGCGATGGCACGCACATTACCCGCCCCAATCAAGACACAATGCAACGCTGTATGCAATTAGCATTAGAAGACGCAAACCTGCCGCCCACAGCAATCGGCTATATTGACGGACACGGCACCGCAACCGAACACGGCGATATTGCCGAAACACAAGCCGCCGCCAATCTGTTTGGTTTCAAACCCATTTCCACACAAAAAAGTTATTTAGGGCACACGCTCGGTGCCTGCGGGGCAATGGAATCGTGGTTTGCCATTCAAATGATGAACGATAAATCATTTGTACCGAATATCAATTTGGATAATGTCGATGAACGATGTGGCGATTTGGACTACATTACAGGCGACTTTCGTGCGATTGATACCGAATTTGTGATAAACAATAACTTCGCTTTCGGCGGGGTGAATACTTCGTTGATTTTTAGAAAGTGGCGGTAAAGGCAGTGTGCAGTGAGTAGTGAGTAGTGAGCAGTTATTTAGTCAAGCCTATGGCTTGACGGATAATATTAAGATAACGCTTCGATTGTTCTTTCAGGCTGCCTGAAAAGATAATCGAAACGTTATCTTAAATAAGCCGTTTTGCCTGACAAGGCAAAACAAAACAACTACTCACTGCTCACTACTCACTGCCAACTGCTCACTCATTATCTCACCCTTCTTCTTGCTGCTGCTGGAATGCCTGCGGCTTCTCGGTATTTGGCAACTGTGCGGCGGGCGATGTTAATGCCCACAGACGCTAATTTTTCTCGCAGTGCGTCATCGGACAAGGGTTTGGCTTTGTTTTCGCCTGCAATCCATTCTGCCAAGTGGGTTTTAATGGCGGTGTTGGTCATGCCTTCGTCATTGTCGTCCGTTTGCCCCACTTTGGCTTGGAAAAAGTGCCGCAGTTCATACACGCCGTGCGGGCAGGATAGGTATTTTTGATTGACACTTCTGGATACGGTGCTGGCGTGAATATCTAATTTATCGGCAACCGATTGCATATCCAAAGGCTCTAACGCCGCATCGCCAAATTCAAAAAACGCTTGTTGGTGTTCGACAATCAATTTGGCAACCGAAAAAATGGTGTTTTCTCGCCATTCTAAATTTTTAACGAAATTGCGTGCATCGTGCAGCATTTTTTTCCAGTCGCTGCTGACATTGCGTTCCAAAAGCAAGGCGTTTTGTTCGTAATGTTTATTGACTGCCACTTGTGGGCGTAAATGCGGTTCAGCCAAAGCAATCCACACGCCGTCTTTTTTATACACACGCACATCGGGGCGAATATAGGTGTTGTGTTCGCCGTCTGATGCACCCATATCGGGATAAGGATTAAGTGATTTAATCAGGGCAACGGCGGCTTTGATATTGCTAACGGCGTTTTCTCGCATTTCGGCACTGATACGCAGATTGGGCTTTTTGGCTTTGGCTGCACGGCGAAATTCGGTAATCAACAGGCTTTCTACATTTGCCATAGACAATAAATCGAAATATTTGTTAATAATTTCAATCGCATAACGGGTTGTTTCGCTTTCAGGCAGCCTGTTAATTTGCAATATTAACGATTCTTGCAAATTGCTTGCTCCCACGCCTGCGGGATCGAATTGTTGCAGCAGTTTTAGGGCTTCTGCTAATTCGTCTTCTTCTAACAGCCATTCCAAAGGAGAATTTTCCACAATATATTCAAGGCTGTCGGTAAGATAACCGTGTTCGTCCAAGTATTCAATCAATAGGTGCAACAGTTGCGATTGGCGTTCGTTTTGGGCTAATTCGCACACTTGAGCGTGCAGGGTTTCGTAAAAATCAGGTTCATCAACGATATTGGCAAGGGT
>JAFWRB010000128.1 GCA_017508845.1 Neisseriaceae bacterium
ACAGGTTTTGACGGAAGCGACCGCCCTTACCTTTAATCATATCTGCCAAAGATTTCAACTGGCGTTTATTTGCACCAGTCATCGCTTTACCACGGCGACCGTTGTCTAACAGGCTATCGACTGCTTCTTGCAACATGCGTTTTTCATTGCGAACGATGATTTCAGGCGCACGCAATTCCAACAAGCGTTTCAAACGGTTGTTGCGGTTAATCACACGGCGGTATAAGTCGTTCAAGTCGGAAGTTGCAAAGCGTCCGCCGTCCAAAGGCACTAATGGACGCAAATCAGGCGGCAGAACGGGCAGCACATCCATAATCATCCATTCCAACTTCATGCCTGTGCGTTGGAAGGCTTCCAAGATTTTCAAGCGTTTGGCGATTTTTTTGATTTTTGCGTCTGAATTGGTGGATTCTAATTCTTGACGCAAAATTTCGATTTCTTTTGCCAAATTTAAGTTTTTGAGCAAATCACGAATGGCTTCTGCACCCATTTTGGCTTCAAATTCGCCATTGCCGTATTCGTCTAATTTGGCGTAATAATCGTCTTCGGTGAGCAACTGACGGTGTTGCAATGAAGTCATACCTGGTTCAATCACCACAAAGGCTTCAAAATACAACACCCGTTCAATATCCCGCAGAGTCATATCCAACACCATACCCAAACGAGACGGCAGGGATTTTAAAAACCAAATATGTGCCACAGGTGCGGCTAATTCGATATGCCCCATTCTTTCACGGCGAACTTTGGAAAGGGTAACTTCCACGCCACATTTTTCGCAGGTTACGCCTGCAAATTTTAAGCGTTTGTACTTACCGCACAAACATTCGTAATCTTTAACGGGTCCAAAAATTTTGGCACAGAACAAACCATCGCGTTCGGGCTTAAAGGTGCGATAGTTAATGGTTTCGGGTTTTTTCACTTCGCCATATGACCAGCGGCGAATGGTGTCGGGCGATGCAATACCGATTTTAATCGCATCAAATTCATCATCTGTTGCGGCTTGTACCAAATTGATATTCAGCAGATTTTTCATAAATTATTTGCTCCGTATTTCGTTTAAGGCTGCCTGAAAAGTTTTTTATGCGTTCAGGCTGCCTGAAACAGTTATCTTTTATCTATATTCAGGCTGCCTGAAAGGTTTTTTATACTTTTCAGGCTGCCTGAAATCAGATTAGCCCTTGCGTTCCAAGTCGATATCCAAACCTAATGAACGAATTTCTTTAACCAACACATTGAACGATTCTGGCATATTCGCTTCAATGCGATGATCACCCTTGACAATGTTTTCGTACATTTTGGTTCGACCCGAAGTGTCGTCCGATTTCACGGTGAGCATTTCTTGCAAGGTGTAAGACGCACCGTAGGATTCTAATGCCCACACCTCCATTTCACCGAACCGTTGTCCGCCAAATTGAGCACGACCGCCCAACGGTTGTTGCGTAACCAAACTGTAAGGACCAGTGGAACGCGCGTGCATTTTTTCATCAACCAAGTGGTGCAGACGCAAGTAGTGCATCACGCCAACGGTAACCTTGCGGTCAAAGGGTTCGCCCGAACGACCGTCATATAAGGTCATCTGGGTTTTGGACGCATTAAATTGCAGTTTTTCGGTGCGTGGGTCATCATCAGGATAAGCCAAATCTAACATCGCACGAATTTCTTTTTCGTGTGCACCGTCAAACACTGGGGACGCAAAAGTAGCCCCTTTGGACAAGTTTTTCGCCAAAGCCAAAATTTCGTCATCGGTTAAAGATGCTAAATCTTCTTTGCGACCGCTCTTGTTATACAGTTTATCCAAGAATTGACGAATATCACGCACGCGAATTTCTTCGTCTTGCAACATACGGTTAATGCGTTCGCCGATACCTTTGGCAGCCCAACCTAAATGCACTTCCAAAATTTGTCCGATATTCATACGGCTTGGCACGCCTAACGGATTTAACACAATATCCACAGGGCGACCGTCTGCCATATAAGGCATATCTTCCACAGGGGCAATTTTGGATACCACGCCTTTGTTACCGTGCCGACCTGCCATTTTATCGCCTGCTTGCAAGCGGCGTTTAATGGCAATAAACACTTTCACCATGCGTTGCACACCAGGTTGCAATTCATCGCCTTGTGTCAGTTTTTTCTTTTTGATTTCAAACTGTTCGTTGCCTTCTTCGCGTTTTTTGTCCAAGTTTTCTTTGACCATTTCTAACTGGCGAGCCAAATCTTCGTTCGCCATACGAATGTCAAACCAGTCGTATTTAGACGGCAGATTGTCTAAATATTCATCGGTAACTTTTTGACCTTTGGCTAACTGCATGGGTCCGCCGTTTGCCACTTGTCCGACAATCATCGTGCGAATACGATTGAATGCGTCATTGCTGAAAATCCGCAACTGGTCATTCAAATCTTGGCGATAGCGTTCTAATTCTGCGTCAATAATAGATTGAGCACGCTTGTCGCGTTGAATACCGTCGCGAGTGAAGACTTGTACATCAATCACCGTGCCGCTCATACCTGTGGGCATACGCAAAGAAGTGTCTTTTACATCAGACGCTTTTTCACCGAAAATGGCACGCAACAGTTTTTCTTCTGGCGTAAGTTGTGTTTCGCCTTTGGGCGTTACTTTACCCACCAAAACATCGCCTGCTTCCACTTCCGCACCGATATACACAATGCCTGATTCGTCCAAACGGCTTTGCATGCGTTCAGATAAGTTAGGAATATCACGGGTGATTTCTTCCGCACCTAACTTGGTGTCGCGTGCCACCACATTCAATTCTTCAATATGAATGGAAGTGTAACGGTCATCAGCCACAACGCGTTCAGAAATCAAAATCGAATCTTCAAAGTTGTAGCCGTTCCAAGGCATAAAGGCAATGGTCATATTTTGACCTAATGCCAATTCGCCCAAGTCAGTTGAAGCACCGTCTGCTACTACATCGCCTTTGGCAATTTTATCGCCAACACGCACTACGGGGCGTTGGTTGATATTCGTGCTTTGGTTAGAACGGGTGAATTTCACCAAATTGTAAATATCCACGCCGATTTCACCTGCCACGGTTTCATCGTCATTCACACGCACCACAATACGGTTGGCATCGACATAATCCACCACGCCGCCGCGTTCTGCCACAATCGCTGTGGCAGAATCAATCGCCACTTCGCGTTCAATGCCTGTGCCGACTAATGGTTTTTCAGGACGCAAACAAGGCACGGCTTGGCGTTGCATATTCGCACCCATCAAGGCACGGTTTGCGTCATCGTGTTCCAAGAACGGAATTAAGGACGCTGCCACCGATACCACTTGACCTGTTGCCACATCCATATATTGTACGCGTTCTTTTTCGGCTAAAATGGTTTCGCCCTTTTCACGACAAGTAATTAACTCATCTTTCAGGCAGCCTTTTTCGTCTAATTCGGCATTTGCTTGGGCAATCACATATCTGCCTTCTTCAATCGCCGATAAATAGTCGATTTCGTTGGTAACTTTACCGTCAATCACACGGCGATACGGTGTTTCCAAAAAGCCGTATTCATTTGTGCGTGCATAAACCGACAGCGAGTTAATCAAGCCGATGTTCGGACCTTCTGGGGTTTCAATCGGACACACACGACCATAATGCGTGGGGTGTACATCTCGCACTTCAAAACCTGCTCGCTCACGCGTTAAACCACCCGGACCTAATGCCGATACACGGCGTTTGTGGGTGATTTCCGATAATGGATTGGTTTGGTCCATAAATTGCGATAACTGGCTGGAACCAAAAAATTCTTTAATGGCAGAAGACACGGATTTGGCATTGATTAAATCGTGCGGCATTAAGTTTTCTGATTCGGCTTGATTTAAGCGTTCTTTTGCACCGCGTTCCACGCGTGCCAAACCACTGCGGAATTGATTTTCCGCCAACTCGCCCACCGAACGCACACGGCGATTACCCAAGTGGTCAATATCATCGACTTCACCGTGACCGTTGCGTAATTCCACCAAAGTGGCAATCGCCACCACAATATCGGGCACGGTTAAAACCATACTCTCGGTTTGTGCGTCTTTGAAAGTTTCGTCCATCAAACGCAAGAACCACGCACCTGCTTTGTCTTCACGGCGACCGTAGGTACGCGTATTGAATTTCATTCTGCCCACACGAGATAAATCGTAACTTTCTTCGCTGAAAAACAGGCGTTGGAACAAGGCTTCAACGGCTTCTTCGGTTGAAGGCTCGCCAGGACGCATAGTGCGGTAAATTGCCACGCGTGCGGTGTAACTGTCTTTAATATCGTCTAATTGCAAAGTATTGGCAATAAACGCACCTTGGTCTAACTCATTCACAAACAAGGTGATGAGTTTTTCGACATTGTGGCTTTCAATTTTTTCCCACAATTCTTCGGTGATTTCAGCCCCTGCGGCGGCAATCACTTCGCCTGTGTCGCCGTCAATCACATCTTTTGCCAAGATTTTACGCAATAAGGTATCGGCTTCAACATCAATGCGGCTGATTTGTGCGGCTTCAATATCACGCACATTTTTTGCCGTAATGCGTTTGCCTTTGGCAACAATCACTTTGCCGTCTTTATCTGCAATATCCGCCCGTGCGATTTCGCCTTTTAAGCGAGAAAGAACCAACTCGGTTTGAACGCTGTCTTTGCCCAAATAAAACTCTTCAAAGTCGTAGAACATTTCCAAAATTTGTTCTACGGTATAGCCTAATGCTTTGAGCAGAACCGTAACAGGCATTTTACGGCGGCGGTCAATACGGAAGTATAAGCAGTCTTTGGGGTCAAACTCAAAGTCTAACCACGAACCACGATAAGGAATAATGCGGGCAGAAAACAGCAATTTGCCCGAAGAATGGGTTTTGCCCTTATCGTGTTCAAAGAATACACCTGGTGAGCGGTGTAACTGCGACACCACAACCCGTTCTGTACCGTTGATAATGAACGAACCTGACGGAGTCATCAGGGGAATTTCGCCCATATGAACATCGTTTTCACGCACTTCTTTGATTTTGGCGTTTGGCGAATCTTTGTCTAAAATGACCAATTGTATTCTTGCACGCAACGGTGCGGCGTATGTAATACCACGCAAGCGACACTCTGGAATGTCAAACACAGGCTGACCCAAAGTGTAATATTGAAATTCTAATCGTGCCAAGCGATTGTTACTTTCAATCGGGAAAACGGCTTGGAAAGCGGCTTGCAAGCCTTTGTTCGCACGCTTGTCAAAAGCGACATCATTTTGCAAAAAGTCGGCATACGAATCCAACTGCATAGACAACAAAAACGGCACATCTAACACATTGGTGCGTTTGGCAAAACTTTTGCGAATGCGTTTTTTCTCGGTTACAGAATATGTCATAAGAGATTCACTCCACATGGGGTTTGAGTTTGAATGTTGAATAGTCAATAAACTCTTCAATCTGTTGAATATTCAGCACTCGGCTTTTTACAAAAGTTTAACTTCGCTTTTGTTTGTTCAATTTATTTCAGGCTGCCTGAAAATATTATTTACGCTATCCATATACTCTTTCAGGCAGCCTGAAAAAGCACTATTTTTAAAATAGAATAAAAACACGACAAGGCTGGACAGTTTCCTGCCAGCCTGTGTGTTGCTATACGGCTTATTTCAACTCGGCTTTCGCACCAGCGTCAGTTAATTGTTTCACAATATCTTCGGCTTCGGCTTTGGCAACGCCTTCTTTAATGGTTTTCGGTGCACCATCAACCAAGTCTTTGGCTTCTTTCAAGCCTAAACCAGTTACGGCACGAACCACTTTAATTACGCCCACTTTTTGGTCACCTGCGGAAGTCAGAACCACATCAAATTCGGTTTTTTCTTCGGCAGGAGCAGCACCGCCAGCAGCAGCACCGCCAGCAGCCACTGCCAAAGCGGCAGCAGATACGCCAAATTTTTCTTCAAATGCTTTAACCAAGTCGTTCAATTCCATAACGGTTAAATTGCCGACTGCTTCCAAAATGTCTTCTTGAGAGATTGCCATTATTGATTACTCCAAAAAATAAAAAATTAGTTAAAAACGGTGTTATGCGGCTTCTTCCTGTTTTTTCTCTGCCAACGCTGCCAAGCAACGAGCAAAGCCAGAAACAGGGGCTTGCATAATACCCAACAGTTTTGCCAACAGTTCATCACGAGATGGAATAGACGCTAATTCTGCAACTTGGGCAGCGTCTAACAAATCGCCATTGTAAGAACCTGCTTTTATGACGATTTTGTCATCGGTTTTGGCAAACTGGTGCAACACTTTTGCCGCTGCAACAGGGTCTTCGGATACGGCATAAACCAACGGACCAACCATTTTGTCCGCCAAAGCCGCAAACGAAGTACCTTCAACGGCACGACGCGCGAGTGTATTTTTCAACACATGAAGATAGACGGAATCTTTACGAGCATTCGCACGCAATTTCGTCATACTTTCCACGCTGATACCACGATACTCGGCAATCACCATTGTTTGAGCATTCGCAATACTATTGCTAATCTCGGCAACGGCGGCTTTTTTCGCTTCAACATTGAGACTCAAGATTCATCTCCTGTGCTAACGATTAAGACGCAAAACTTGTTACAAGTTTTGTTCAGCACGGCAATCTTTTGAAAAACTTTCATCGGGATTACCGTCTGCGTAGGATTGAATTTTTAAAGCGAACTTCCTACGGTCTTTGACAATATGCCGTTTTTACATTGCTATAAAAACGACACCCCTATATTCAGGCTGCCTGAAAATTTTTCAGGCAGCCTGAAAAAACTTATTTAACTACGGCAGTTGCCACATCAACGGTTACGCCCAAACCCATTGTGCTGGATACGGCGATGCGTTTAATGTATTGACCTTTTGATGCAGCAGGTTTGGCTTTTTGCAAAGCGTCCAACAATGCGTTAAAGTTTTCACGCAAAGCCGCTTCGTCAAAAGACGCACGACCAATCGTGGCGTGAATAATACCTGCTTTGTCGGTGCGGTACTGCACTTGACCTGCTTTGGCGTTTTTCACCGCTTCGGCAACATTCGGTGTTACGGTGCCCACTTTGGGGTTTGGCATTAAACCACGCGGACCCAAAATCGTACCCAATTGACCGACAATACGCATAGCGTCAGGAGACGCAATCACCACATCAAAGTCTAATTGACCTGCTTTAACGCTTTCAGCCAAATCTTCAAAACCAACAATATCCGCACCAGCGGCTTTGGCAGCTTCGACATTCGCACCTTGTGTAAATACGGCTACACGCACGGTTTTACCCGTACCTTTGGGTAGAACCACAGAACCACGCACCACTTGGTCTGATTTGCGTGGATCAACACCCAAATTCACCGCAACATCAATCGATTCATCAAATTTAGCGGTAGCGGCTTTTTTTACCAAACCCAACGCTTCATTGATTTCGTATAATTTATTACGGTCGAAACCCTCACGCAAGGCTTTGATTCGTTTAGA
>JAFWRB010000129.1 GCA_017508845.1 Neisseriaceae bacterium
GTTACGGAGATTTTTTTTCCAAGAATTTGAATTATTTAGGGGCGGATATTGATAAAGAGGCTTTGGCAAAAGTTAATAAAAATATTCCGACTGTTTGTACAAATTCTTTATTTACAGTTAATCGTCAAAAATATCATATTCGGAAAAATGAAAAACTGATTATTATCGGCAATCCGCCTTATAATGATAAAACTTCAATAATTAGAAATCGGATTAAAAAAGATTTGTTTCAAATAGATGAAAACTTAAAACACCGTGATTTAGGTATTTCTTTTTTGCGTTCGTATGAATTATTGCAACCTGAATGGATTTGTGTTTTACACCCTTTATCTTATTTAATTAAGAAAACAAATTTTAATGCTTTGAAAAATTTTAATAAAAATTATCGTTTAATGGATAGTTGTGTGGTGAGTTCGCAAATTTTTATGCCGAATTCATATACTTTTTTTCCGATTATTATTGCATTGTACCAAAAAAACACACAAGGAATGGATTATTCATTTATTCAAAATTACCCATTTAAGATTTATCCCACAAATCAAATATTGCGTTTGTGTGATTTTGATTTTATTGCCAATTATGTACAAAAATATCCAAACCATCAAGATAAACGAAAAGAAGTAGCTTATTTTTATACTTTGCGAGATATAAATGCCTTAAAACGCAGTAAAACTTTTTTAGAAAAATCACAAAAAAATGCGGTAAAAGTTTTTGCTCATAATTTAAAATATTATTACTATATTCATCATTTTAAGCAATTTGCTCATCAACTCCCTTATTATTTAGGAAATTTGGATATTTTTATTGATAATGACGCATTTTTATCTATGGAAGATGAATTTTTACAATTAAAATCTAATTATCGAGTGAAAGAATATTTTGAAAAACTATTTCGTCCCTATACAGTCAAACAACTTCAAAATTGAAATGCGTTGGCGTGTCTTGCCGTATTATTTATACTGTCTTCGCCACGCCGCCTGTTTCACTCTTGAATTTGTTTGACTGTTTTGAGGCAGCCTGAAAAATAAATTTTTGTAAAAAAGGAATACCAAAATGAAATACAGCACTTTTTGTCAAACCCCAAACAATGCCTTAAAAGAACCGATGTTCTTTGGGCAGCCTGTGAATGTTGCTCGCTATGACCAGCAAAAATATGAAATCTTTGAGCAGTTAATTGAAAAGCAATTATCGTTTTTCTGGCGACCAGAGGAAGTAGATGTATCACAAGACCGCATTGACTATGCCGAATTGCCTGACCACGAAAAACATATTTTTATCAGTAACTTAAAATATCAAACGCTATTAGATAGCATTCAAGGCAGAAGCCCAAATGTGGCGTTTTTGCCTTTGGTTTCTATTCCCGAATTAGAAACTTGGATTGAAACTTGGAGTTTTTCTGAAACAATCCATTCTCGCTCATACACACATATTATTCGCAATATTGTGAATGAGCCGTCTATTATATTTGACGATATTGTGCGTAATGAACATATTATTCGCCGTGCGAATGATATTAGCGTTTATTATGATGATTTAATTTGTCATTCGTGGATTTGGCAAAAATTTGGCGATGGTTTGCATACCATTAACGGTAAAACTTATGACGCAACGACACGCAGTTTGAAAAAGAAACTTTATTTAGCGATGATGTGCGTGAATGTATTAGAAGCCATTCGTTTTTATGTAAGTTTTGCTTGTTCTTTTGCATTTGCCGAACGCAAATTGATGGAAGGCAACGCCAAAATTATTCGCTTAATCGCACGCGATGAAGCCTTGCATTTGACGGGCACACAGCACATTATCAACATTATGCAAAAGGGTGTTGATGACGCTGAAATGGCAGAAGTTGCCGCAGCAGCCCAAGGCGAGTGCTTTGAATTGTTCAAACGAGCAGCAGAGCAGGAAAAAGAGTGGGCGGCGTATCTATTCAAAGACGGCTCGATGATAGGTTTGAACAAAGATATTTTGGGGCAGTATGTGGAGTATATTACGAATGCCCGCATGCAAGCGGTTAATCTGCCGCCTGCATTCCCAGACGCTCGCCAAAACCCGATTCCGTGGATTAACACTTGGTTGGTATCCGATAATGTTCAGGTTGCCCCACAAGAAGTGGAAGTGTCGTCTTACTTAGTCGGACAAATTGACGCAGAAATCAACGCAGGGGATTTGGGCGATTTTGAGTTGTAATGATTGATTGTTTCAGGCAGCCTGAAAGAAAGTTTTCAGGCTACCTGAAAGCTTAAATTCATTCATGCGTACAAATGATTGTCAGGAGTGCCACACATTTTCGCAAGGGTATAGTTATCAGGTAGGTAAAGTCTCTAATCAGTTGTTTGTTGTTTAGTGTGATGATAGAAGTGAGATTTTCGTTAATAAGAAATTTCTCAAAGTTTTTCAAAACTCTTGCTTTTTCCTTTTATTTTCGAGTAGAATAGCGAGTTCAGTGTTTTCACTGACTTTTTTTATTGTGGGCGGTCAATCGTAACCGCTGGTTTTATAAGGAATAATTATGGCTTTAGGTCTTGTTGGACGCAAAGTCGGTATGACTCGCATTTTTGATGACAACGGTGCGTCCGTTGCCGTTACTGTGCTTGAAGTTATCGACAATCGCGTTACTCAACTGAAAACCAAAGAAACTGACGGCTATAATGCCGTACAAGTGACTTTCGGTCAGAAAAAAGCGAACCGTTTGAATAAGCCAGAAGCAGGACACTTTGCCAAAGCAGGTGTGGAAGCAGGTTCTGGTTTAATGGAATTTACGGTTTCTGATGATGAACTTGCCAACTATTCAGTTGGTGGCAATATTGCCGTTTCAATGTTTGAAGCAGGTCAAGTGGTAGATATTACAGGTATCACCAAAGGTAAAGGCTTTGCAGGTAACATTAAACGCCACAATTTCGGTTCTCAGCGTGCTTCGCACGGTAACTCCGTGTCGCACAATGCACCAGGTTCAATCGGTCAATGCCAAGACCCTGGTCGTGTGTTCAAAGGCAAACGCATGGCTGGTCATTTGGGTAGTGTGAAATGCACCACGCAAAACTTGACGGTCGTTCGTGTTGATGCTGAACGCCATTTGTTGTTGATTAAAGGTGCCGTTCCTGGTGCCGTTAATAGTAGCGTGGTGGTTCGTCCCAGTGTGAAAGCAGGTGCATAATGGAACTGAAAATTATCAATGCAGAAGGTCAAGTTTCAGGCAGCCTGAATGCATCAGACGCTTTATTCGCTCGCGAATACAATGAAACGTTGGTTCATCAGTTGGTTACTGCTTACTTGGCGAATGCACGCAGTGGCAATCGTGCTCAAAAAACGCGTGCAGAAGTAAAACATTCTACGAAAAAACCTTGGCGTCAAAAAGGTACAGGTCGTGCTCGTTCGGGTATGACTTCTTCTCCTTTGTGGCGTAAAGGTGGTCGTGCTTTCCCAAATAAACCCACAGAAAACTTCACGCAAAAAGTGAATCGCAAAATGTACCGTGCAGGTATGGCGGTGATTTTGTCGCAACTCGTGCGTGATGAACGCTTGCTTGTGGTAGAAGAGTTATCTGTTGAAACCCCAAAAACCAAAGAGTTTTTTGGCAAAGTGCAAAAAATGGGTTTGGAAGGCGACATTTTGTTTTTAACGCGTGAATTAGACGAGAAAGTGTATTTGTCTTCTCGCAACTTGTCTAATATCTTGGTGTTGGAAACTTTGGAAATCAATCCTTACAGCCTGTTGCGTTTCAATAAAATTGTATTGACAAAAGACGCTGTAAGTCATTTAGAGGAGCAATGGGTATGAATCAAGAACGCTTAATGCAAATTATTCAAGGGCCGATTGTTTCCGAGAAAAGCACTCGTTTGGGTGAAAAACACGAACAAGTGGTATTTAAGGTACTGCCGAATGCCAACAAAAAAGAAATCAAAGCCGCAGTGGAATTGCTGTTAAATGTTAAAGTTGAATCAGTAACCACAGCCTTGCAAAAAGGCAAAACCAAACGCTTTGGTCGTTATGTTGGTCGCCGCAGTGATGTGAAAAAAGCGTTTGTTAGCCTTGCCGAAGGTTCTAAATTAGATTTAGAAACGGCAGCCGCTCAAACCGCAGAGTAAAGGATAAGACAAAATGGCTATTATTAAAATGAAGCCCACTTCTGCTGGTCGCCGCGGCATGGTTCGCGTCAAAACAGAAGGCTTACACAAAGGTGCTCCTTACGCACCCTTATTAGAAAAACAAAAATCAACTGCTGGTCGCAACCACAGTGGTCATATCACCACGCGTCATAAAGGTGGCGGTCATAAACACCACTACCGCATTGTGGATTTCAAACGCAATGACAAAGACGGTATCGTGGCAAAAGTGGAACGCATTGAGTATGACCCAAACCGCACTGCATTCATCGCCTTGTTGTGCTATGCAGACGGCGAACGCCGTTACATCATTGCACCGCGTGGCATTAAAGCAGGTGATACCGTGGTTTCAGGCAGCGAAGCTCCGATTAAAGTGGGCAACACCTTGCCGATTCGCAACATTCCTGTGGGTACAACCATTCACTGTATCGAAATGAAACCTGGTAAAGGAGCTCAAATTTCTCGCTCCGCAGGCACTTCGGCAATGTTGTTGGCACGCGAAGGCATTTACGCACAACTGCGTTTGCGTTCGGGCGAAATCCGCAAAATTCATGTGGATTGCCGTGCCACCATCGGTGAAGTTGGCAATGAAGAACAGAGCCTGAAAAAAATCGGTAAAGCAGGTGCAAAACGCTGGTTAGGCATTCGTCCAACCGTGCGTGGTGTGGTAATGAACCCTGTCGATCACCCACACGGTGGTGGTGAAGGTCGCACAGGTGAAGCACGCGAACCTGTTAGCCCATGGGGTACGCCAACCAAAGGTTATCGTACGCGTCGTAATAAACGCACGGACAATATGATTGTTCGCCGCCGTTTTTCAAATAAAGGATAATTAAATGGCTCGTTCATTGAAAAAAGGTCCGTATGTTGATCTTCACTTACTGAAAAAAGTTGATGCGGCTCGTGCAACGAATGACAAACGCCCCATCAAAACTTGGTCTCGCCGTTCAACCATTCTGCCCGATTTTATCGGCTTAACCATCGCTGTGCATAACGGTCGCACTCATGTGCCTGTGTATATCAGCGACAATATGGTTGGACACAAATTAGGCGAATTTTCATTAACCCGTACTTTCAAAGGCCATTTGGCTGACAAGAAAGCGAAGAAATAAGGAGCATTCTAAATGAGAGCAGTAGCACAACATAAAAATGCCCGTATTTCGGCGCAAAAGGCCAGATTAGTTGCCGACCTGATTCGTGGCAAAGACATTGAAGACGCTTTGAACATTCTCACATTCTGCCCCAAAAAGGGTGCCGCTTTGATGAAGAAAGTTTTGGAGTCTGCCATTGCCAATGCCGAACACAACGAAGGTGCCGACATTGACGAACTCAAAGTGGTAACCGTATTTGTGGATAAAGCAGGCAGCCTGAAACGTTTCCGTGCAAGAGCCAAAGGTCGCGGTAATCGTATTGAAAAACAAACCTGTCACATCAATGTGACAGTCGGAAATTAAAGGAAATACCATGGGACAAAAAATTAACCCCACAGGTTTTCGCCTTGCAGTCAATAAAAACTGGTCGTCCAAATGGTATGCCAAAAGTGGCGAATTTTCCGCCGTTTTGAAACAAGATATTGATGTTCGCGAATACCTGAAAAAACGCTTGGCAAATGCTTCAATCGGCAAAGTTGTGATTGAACGCCCAGCAAAAAGTGCGCGCATTACCATTCACACCGCCCGTCCAGGTGTGGTGATTGGCAAAAAGGGCGAAGACATTGAAGTATTGAAAAAAGACTTGCAAAACTTAATGGGCGTGCCTGTGCATGTCAATATTGAAGAAATCCGCAAGCCAGACATCAATGCCCAAGTCATTGCCGACAACATTGCACAACAGTTAGAAAAACGCATTCAATTTCGCCGTGCGATGAAGCGTGCTATGCAAAATGCTATGCGTGCAGGTGCCAAAGGCATTAAAATTATGTCATCTGGTCGCTTAAACGGCATTGATATTGCCCGCAGCGAATGGTATCGTGAAGGTCGTGTGCCTTTACACACCTTGCGTGCTGATGTCGATTACGCAACCAGCGAAGCCCAAACCACTTATGGTGTGATTGGCATCAAAGTATGGGTATATAAAGGTGAAACCGTTTTAGGTGCTGCCGCACAACCTGTTGTGGAAGAAAAACCTGAACGCAAACAAAGAAAGGGGGCTCGTCATGCTGCAGCCTAAACGATTAAAATATCGCAAACTGCACAAAAGCCGCAACACAGGCGTTGCCACTCGTGGTAACCAAGTGAGTTTTGGCGATTTTGGCTTAAAAGCCGTAGGTCGTGGTCGCTTGACTGCACGCCAAATCGAAGCGGCTCGTCGTGCGATGACTCGCCACATTAAACGCGGCGGACGCATTTGGATTCGCGTTTTCCCCGACAAACCCATTACCAACAAACCGATTGGTGTGCGTATGGGCGGCGGTAAAGGTTCTCCTGAATACTATGTCGCAGAAATTCAACCCGGCAAAATGTTGTACGAAATGGACGGCGTTGCAGAAAGTCTTGCACGCGAAGCCTTTGCATTAGCGGCTGCCAAGTTGCCGATTCATACCACATTTGTTACAAGACAGGTAGGTCAATGATGAAAGCACAAGATTTAAGAGCAAAAAGCAACGAAGAACTCAAAGCCGAATTATTGAGTTTAGGCAAGGCACATTTTGCATTAAGAATGCAATCTGCCATTGGACAGTTAGCGAAAACCAGCGAATTGAAAAAAGTTCGTCGCGACATTGCCCGAGTAAAAACCGTATTAACAGAAAAGGGTAAAGCATAATGGAAA
>JAFWRB010000130.1 GCA_017508845.1 Neisseriaceae bacterium
GTTAATCCAGACTGCGGCTTAAAAACCCGTGCTTGGCCTGAAACCCGTGCGGCTTTGGAATTGATGGTCAAAGTTGCCAAACAATTACGCCAAAAATATGCGTGATTAAAGCGTAGTTAAGCAATCAAGAAAAACAGGGAATAGGCTGCCTGAACAGTATTGTTCGGGCAGTTTTTTTGTTTCAGGCTGCCTGAAACATTGTTTATAATTACAATATTACATATTTTATCTTCACGAGAAAAAAATGCTTTCGTTATCGGAATTTCAAGCACAATCCAAGCAAGGTTTTACGCATATTCCTGTGGTGTGCGAACTCTTGGCGGATATGGATACGCCCTTGTCTTTGTATGTTAAATTAGCGAACAAGCCTTATACATTCTTGTTTGAGTCGGTGATAGGCGGCGAACGCTTTGGACGGTATTCGTTTATCGGCTTGCCGTGTGGGTCGTTTTTTAAAGTGTTTGCTCAAAAGATTGAAATTTATGAGCATTATCAATTAAAAGAAACAATCACAGAAAATAATCCATTAGATTTTATCAACCGCTTTCAGGCAGCCTTTAAAACGCCTGAAATTCCAGATTTGCCCCGTTTTACGGGCGGTTTGGTCGGATTTTTTGGCTATGAAACCGTGCAATATATTGAAAAACGCTTGGGGAAAAAAGAGCAGGAACGAGCGATTGATATTCCTGACATTATGCTGATGCTTTCAACCGAAATTGCGGTTGTCGATAATTTAAGCGGCAAAATCTACCTGATTGTGTATGCAAAAGCAGGCGATACTGCGTCTTTTCACGCCGCCTGCCAACGCTTGGACGAATTGCGACTCTCTTTACGACAAAGTCCTGTTCTGCCCTTATCTTTGGGTTCAAAAGCCGAAGAAGTTGTTTTTGAAACAGGAGAAAATCAATATAAACAATATGTTAGCAAAATCAAAGAATATATTTTGGCAGGCGATTGTATGCAGGTTGTGCCTTCGCAAAGGGTGCATACCGCGTTTGACGATAATCCGTTAAGCCTTTATCGCGCCTTGCGTACGCTTAATCCGTCTCCGTATTTAATTTATTGCGATATGGGCGATTTTCACATTGTCGGCTCATCGCCTGAAATTTTGGTACGCAAGGAAAACAACACCATTACCGTGCGACCGATTGCAGGCACACGCAAACGGGGGGCAACGCCTGACGAAGATTTGGCGAACGAGCAAGATTTATTGTCGGACGAAAAAGAAATTGCCGAACACTTAATGTTGATTGATTTGGGACGCAACGATGTTGGCAAAATCAGCAAAATCGGCACGGTGAAAGTTACCGATAAAATGATAGTCGAACGCTATTCGCATGTCATGCACATTGTATCCAATGTTTCAGGCAGCCTGAAAGACGGCTTGACCGATATGGACATACTCGCCGCCGCCTTGCCTGCTGGTACGCTGTCGGGGGCACCGAAAATTCGAGCAATGGAAATTATCGAAGAATTAGAACCCGCACGCCGCGGCGTATATGGCGGAGCGGTAGGCTATATCTCGTTTTCAGGCGATATGGACTTGGCAATCGCCATTCGCTGTGCGGTGATTCGCGATAAAACCGTGTATATCCAAAGCGGCGGCGGCATAGTCGCCGACTCCGACCCCGATGCCGAATGGCAAGAGACGCAAAATAAAGCGATGGCTGTGGTGAAAGCAGTCAGAATGGTGCAGGCAGGGTTGGATAATTAGCAATGAGTAGTGAGCAGTGAGCAGTGAGCAGTTGTTTCGTTTTGCCTTGCGGCAAAACAAGTTGTTTTAAGATAATGCTTCGATAAATTTTTCAGGCTGCCTGAAACTCAATCAAAAACTCCGTGTTTTGGTGAAATAAAATGATTTAATCTCTCACGGAGAATACGGAGTGTTAAATTGTTTTCAGGCAGCCTGAAATAAAATCGAAGCGTTATCTACAAAATATCCGTCAAGCCGCAGGCTTGACATAATAATTGCTCATTACTCATTGCTAATTGCTAATTGTTCATCATCATCAGGAATATCCTGTTGTCCTTTACTTCGGTCTAATAAAACGCAGAGTTTTACGCCGTGTAGGAATAATACCCAACTGACATAAATCCACAATAAAAAGAAAAACAAAACCGAAAAAGAGCCATATAAATTGATATAGGTTTTGTTATAGCCCACATAGGCGACAAATAGGATTTTAAGTATCCACCAGCAAATACTGGACGCAAAGGCGGCGGCGATAATGGCGTGGGCGGCTATTTTGCGATTTATGGCAACCGCGTAAGTAATAGAAAAGATTGCCCACACAATTAAATAGGGGAAAATATCGGCAAAGTGGCTAATTTGCCATTTACTTTGTAAAACCGTGCTGACATATAACGCACCGCATAAACCTAATGGCGATAAAGTCATTAAAGTCCAGTAAGTACTTAAACTGCTGAAAAAACGGCGTTTTTCTGAATTTGATAATTTGCAAACAATGTATTCAAAATTGTTAAAAAACATCACCGAAGTAAAAAACACAGCGGCAAAACCTGTGATATTAAGTCCTATGCTGTTAGACAAAAATTGTTCCATATATTCGGTTAAAACTTCTTGGTGTGTGGGTAGGAAGTTTTTAACAATAAATCCTTTTAATGCTTCTGAATATTGATTGAAACTGCCTAATTGCATAAAAATGCCTAACGATACCATTAAAATGGGAAAGATTGACAGCATGGTATGAAAACTTAAATTGCCCGCATAACCAAATAATTCTTTATCATACATTCGTGGAATGTATTGAGCGATTTTTTTGGCAATAATTTTAATGTCGTGAATATTCATTTTTTACTCCTTTTCAGGCTGCCTGAAAATTATATATTTGCTAAAATAGCATGGATAATTGTTGCATCTAATATTTCAAAAGCAAAACATTTTTTGCCTAAATCTTTTAAAGACGCTCCGATATGATAAAGTGTTTTGCCGTCAATAATCATAAAACGGTCGTGCATTTTATTAGTGTATTTTAAAGTTAAATTAGGATATTGTGCATTAAATTTTTGTATATCTTGTTGTGTTAATTTTGTTTTTTTGTCGGTATAAATAACTACATTTACTTTTTTCTGTTTTTTCGCAAGTCTTTGTAATACGGATAAATCTACATAGTTATCAATTAAAATAATTTCTTTATTTGCGGATTGAATAAATTGTTCAAATTTGGCATAAGCGTCAAAAATTTGCCCTTGAAAGAAAATGCCTTGCATATCATCAATCGCATATTTTTCCATTTTGGAAAATAATTCATCAATGCGTTTATCGCTATTGATTTGTTGTTGTCGCAAATGTTTTAATTCAGCAAAAATTTCCGCATTTGAGCGTAAAAAAC
>JAFWRB010000131.1 GCA_017508845.1 Neisseriaceae bacterium
GATACCTTCTTGTATTTTAATAGATTTTATTATATTTTTGTGTTGCATAATAGATTGTTAGATAAACGGCTTGGAAATAGATTAAACGGTATAAAAAATACTGCAGCATGCTGGTTTTTCAAGAAATAATGCCATAATGGACTTTCTAACTCTCTTACCGTAGCGACTGGGTGATTTTCGGGTAGCTGAAAAATAAAAAGCAACGCCGTAAAATGGCGTTGCTGGTAGATTGAAGACACCCCTTACAATCACCCAAATGCTCGCCGTGCATTGACAAACAATTCAAACCACGCAGACGCTATGCGGTTGCTTGGTTTTTTGTGCCAATTAAGCGACACTTGGCGAATGGTGCGTTCGGGGTGCGGCATCATAATGGTTGCTCTGCCGTCTTTTGTGGTTAAGCCTGCGACGGCGTTGTCGGCTCCGTTTGGGTTAAGCGGATATATATCAACAGGATTGCCTTTGCTATCAACATATTGCAAGGCTGTGCTATCAAATGCTTTGCCGCCAAAGTCGGCTCTGCCTTCGCCGTGACTCACCACTACGGGCAATACACTGCCTGCCATACCTTGTAATAACAAGGACGGACTGTCGGCAACTTTCACATTCACCAAGCGGGCTTCAAATTGTTCGGATAAATTACGGCGGAAATTTGCCCACTCGTCTGCACCTGGTATGATTTCGGCAAGCAAACTCATCATTTGACAGCCATTACATACGCCTAATGAAAGGGTGTTTTCGCGTGCGAAAAATTGTGCAAATTGTTCGCGTAACTTGTTGTTAAATAATATGGTTTTTGCCCAGCCTGCACCTGCACCCAAAACATCGCCGTAACTAAATCCGCCGCAGGCGGCAAGCATTTGAAAATCTTGTAAATGGTGTCTGCCTGAAATCAAGTCGTCCATATGTATGTCGTATGCGTCAAAGCCTGCATTGGCAAAAGCTGCAGCCATTTCTAAGTGCCCATTCACGCCTTGTTCTCGCAAGATTGCGGCTTTGGGTTTGGTGTTGCCTGAAAGATAAGGCATTTCGGTTGGCGTGAATGTGAGTTTTTCAACCAAACATTCTTCGCTTTCTATTAAGGCAAATTCGCTATCGGCACAGGCAGGGTTATCGCGTAATTTTTGGATTTGATAAGAAGTATCTGACCATACTTTTTGTAAATCCACTCGATTTTCTTCTAACAGCACTTCATTGCCGCAAACAATTTTCAGGCAGCCTGAATGATTGATTGTGCCTAATTCTTGTACACAACAATCGGCAAATTGTTGTTTAAATTCAGCCAAATCGCTGGCACGAATTTGCAGAACTACGCCGATTTCTTCGTTGAATAAATAGTTCAGGCTGCCTGAAACATTAGGCAATGCCATTTTCACGCCCAAATGTGATGCAAAAATCATTTCGCACAAGGCGGCGAATAATCCGCCGTCTGAAATATCGTGGTAGGCTAAAATTTTGGGCGATAATTGTCGCACACCATTGTATAAGGCTTTGAGTTGATTAACATTATCTACATCTGGCGTATCGCCGCCAAATTGATTATAGGCTTGACAGAACGATGAGCCGCCCAAACGCATTTTGTCGTTTAATTTAACTAACAATAAAACGCAGTCTTCGTCATCAACAAGTTCAGGTGTGAGTGTTTGGCGAATATCAGCAATAGGAGCAAAGGCGGAAATAATCAAGGACACAGGCGAAATTACCGATTTATCAACGCCCTTGTCTTGCCACACGGTTTTCATCGACAAGGAATCTTTGCCCACAGGAATGGAGAGCCCTAAATCTTGGCAGAGTTCGGACACCGCAGACACGGCGGCATATAAATTTGCGTCTTCACCTGCCACACCACACGCTGCCATCCAGTTTGCGGACAATTTAATATCGCTCAAATGAGCAATATTTGCCGCCGCAATATTCGTTAAGGCTTCGGCAACCGCGATACGCACGCTTGCCGCAGGGTTTTTAATGGCAAGAGCAGGGCGTTCGCCCATCGCCATCGCTTCGCCTTTGAATGTATCAAAGCCCATTGCGGTTACCGCACAATCTGCCACAGGCACTTGATATTTGCCGACCATTTGCTCCTGCACAGTCAAACCGCCGACTGTTCTGTCGCCGATTGTAATTAAGAATTTTTTATCGGCAACCGCAGGCATTTTTAATACACGATAGGCAGCATCTTTTAATTCGATATTTGTCGTATTGAAACTATCTTTTTCAGGCTGCCTGAAAGAATCCGTGCGAGTGGTTTTGGGCGGTTTGCCTAATAAAATATCCAAAGCAATATCAACAGGATAATTGTTAAATTCACGGTCAGAAACTTGCAGTTTGCCGTCATCAGTTGCCACACCGATTACCGCAAACGGACAGCGTTCTCTATCGCAAATCGCTTTAAATGTATCTAAATCAGACGGCATAATCGACAACACATAGCGTTCTTGGGCTTCGTTACACCACAACTCTTTGGGGGACATACCAGATTCTTCTGTGGGAATATCACGCAACTCAAACACCGCACCACGCCCCGCGTCATTGACTAATTCAGGAAAAGCGTTCGACAAACCGCCCGCCCCCACATCGTGAATGGCAATAATCGGATTGCTATCCCCCATTTGCCAGCAACGGTCAATCACTTCCTGACAACGGCGTTCAATTTCAGGATTGCCGCGTTGCACGCTATCAAAATCCAAATTTTCACTGTTTGAGCCGCCTGCCATACTGGAAGCCGCACCGCCGCCCAAACCGATTAAAAAGCCTGGTCCGCCTAATTGAATTAAAAGTGCCTTTTCTGGAATTTCATTTTTATGCGTTTGATTTTCTTGAATATTACCCACACCGCCTGCAATCATAATCGGCTTATGAAAACCATATCGTTGTGTGCCGAAATTATCTTCCAAAGTGCGAAAATAACCGCACAAATTCGGACGACCAAACTCATTGTTAAACGCCGCACCGCCAATCGGTCCGTCAATCATAATTTGCAAAGCACTTGCCATACGATTAGGCTTGCCGTAGGGCGATTTTTCCCATTCGCGAATTGCATTTGGCAGATACAAATTCGACACCGAAAAGCCCGTCAAACCTGCTTTGGGACGAGAACCTCGCCCTGTTGCCCCTTCATCACGAATTTCTCCGCCCGAACCTGTTGCCGCACCTGCAAATGGAGCAATGGCGGTTGGGTGATTGTGCGTTTCCACTTTCATTAAAATATGCGTTTTTTCCGTGTGAAAAGCGTATTGATTGTCTTGATTGGGATAAAAACGGTTGATTTCAGCCCCTTCGATGACAGACGCATTGTCTTTATACGCCACAATTGTGCCGTCAGGACTTTTCTCGTGCGTGGCTTTAATCATTGAAAATAAAGATTTTTCTTGTTTAACACCGTCAATCACAAAATCCGCATTAAAAATTTTATGGCGACAATGCTCCGAATTGGCTTGGGCAAACATCATCAATTCCACATCAGACGGATTGCGTCCGATTTTTTGATAATTTTCGTGCAAGTAATCAATTTCGTCTGCGGACAGTGCCAAGCCCATTTCTGTATTGGCGTTTTGCAAAGCCATTTTGCCGCCGTGAAGAATATCCACTGTTTCAAACGAGCGGCGTTCAGGCTGCCTGAAAAGGGCTTTTGCTTCACGAAAATCCGTTAAAACACTTTCAGTCATTCTGTCGTGCATAATCGCCGCAAAGGCGTTGATTTGATTGTAATTTTCATCAAACTCAACCGCTGTTAAGCGTTCAATACGATTGACCGCCAAAATGCCACAATTATGAGCAATATCAACCGCTTTGGAACACCAAGGCGACACCGTGCCGATACGCGGCGTAATCAAAAAACCGTGCGATAAAACGGGATTAGCCACAGGTTTTGCGTCTAATAAATTGCCAAGACGCAAAATATCATCATTAGATAAATCTTCTTTAATATCAATAATATACCAAAATTTTGTAACAACTTTTTGCGGTATATCCAAGCCTTGAATTGTCGCCTGCGACAATAATTTTTCAATCCGAAAATCTGATAAAGCGTTTGAACCGCAAAAGAATAATGATGACATAATGAATAACCCTTTTATAACACGCAAAATAAACCCACTATTTTAACGAAAAAAGCGGCGGAATATGGAGATATTTTTATCTTTCAGGCAGACTGAAACTTTTCTCACAAAAAAATCGGACAACTGATTTGTCCGATTTTTTTCTTACCGCAATATCATTACTTCGCTTTGCGAGCGGGTAATTTTTCTTTAATGCGAGCGGCTTTACCTGTTAAGCCACGCAAGTAGTATAACTTGGCACGGCGTACATCACCGCGGCGTTTGACTTCGATTTTAGCCACACTGGGAGCGTATAACTGGAATGTGCGTTCTACGCCTTCGCCGTTACTGATTTTGCGGACGATGAACGAACTGTTCAAACCACGATTGCGGCGTGCAATCACCACGCCCTCATACGCTTGCAAGCGTTCGCGGCTGCCTTCTTTGAATTTTACCCATACGGCAACGGTGTCGCCTGGTGCAAATTCGGGGATTTCTTTGTTCAAGCGAGCGATTTCTTCGTTTTCCAACGCTTGAATGATTTTGCATTTGTTACTCATAATGTTTATTCCTAATCTAATATGGATTCTCCATTGCTTTCTTGCAAAAGTTGGATTTCCTGTGGGGTTAAACTGTGCCGTGC